>NZ_JALEXO010000235.1 GCF_022780145.1 Intestinibacter sp. | reverse complement strand
TTTTTAATGGTATTTACAATTCGTTTAGTTTTTAAAAATTTAGATGTAGGAGCTATAACTGATATAAAAGACATAATTGATAAAAAATATATAGCTATAGGAATTTATGTGATATTAACGTACATATTTTTAGAAGGAGTTATTTTAAAGCAAATAATAGATGCTCAATATAAAGTAGAAGCAAAATTCTTAGGGATTAAGCTAGCTACTATGGGTTTTTATTATAATTTAGTTACGCCTTTTGCTTCGGGAAGCCAACCGATGCTTATATATGTTTTAAATAAATATAAAGTTCCACTTAGTGAGGCTACAGGTATAGTAACTAATAAAACTTTATTATATCAGGCTGTAGTTACTATTTATTGTATGATATTCTTCTTTTTTAATATAGATATATTGAGAACTGAAATGCCAACTGTCATGCCTTTAGTTATATTAGGGATAAGCATAAATGCATTTACGATTATAGTAGGATTACTGGCTATTTTGAATCCAAATAAGATAAAGTTTGTATTGAATATTTTAATTGAACATCTATCTAAATTTAAAATTCTGAGATTTTTAAGGGATAAAAACGAAAAAATAAATGATTTTATAGATGAATACAGTCAATGTGTTAAATTTTTTATGACAAATAAAAAGTTATTAATAAAAACAACTATATTAACTGTAGCGCAGTTGTCTGCGTATTTCAGCGTTTCTTTTTGGATATATAAGGCATTTAATCTAAGCCATTATCATTTTATGTATATGATAACTCTACAGACATTTTTATATATGGCTGTTTCGCCTATACCAACTCCGGGTAATATAGGGGCAAATGAGATAGCTTTTTTTACTATATTTGCAAACGTATTTCCTAAGCCGATTTTGGGATATGCAGTTTTATTATATGGAGGATTGGTTTATTATTTAATTTTAATAGGAAGTGGTATAATGACTATTATCACTCATTTTCAAATTAAGGAAAAGAATACGCTTATTAAACCTAGTGATACAAGTAAAATATAAATTTTAGTATAAAGGAGATATAAAATGACATTTAAAAAAATAAACGATAGCGAGCAACAAAATATACACGATAGAAACTGTGTAATTTTAGTTAATTTTAATAATAAGGAACTTACAGCAATTAAAACAGTAAGTGGTTTTGTAGGAATAAAAGATAGAATAGTTGTCAATAGTAAAAATGGAAATACAAAAATAAAGGATATATTAGATGGAAATATATCTGATGACAATGAGGATATTTGGAGTGAGAAGGCTGTAATATTTAATAATATCCCAAATAATAGAGTTATGGGATTTTTAGATAGCTTGAAAAAGATGAAAATCAAAAGACCTCTATCAGCTATGGTGACAGAGGTTTCTATAGATTGGACTTTAAATACATTGATTTATAATTTAAAAGAAGAACGAAAAGCTCTTTCTAAAGGAAAAACTGTAAATCACGATAAATAAAATATTACAGATATTAAATATATACTATAAAAGGTAAATATTAATATTTAATATTTGAGATGAATACATCTCAATTTTTTTTTGAAAGTAATGTGGATTAATTTTAAAAGGAGATGTGGGAATGAAGGTTTTATTTAATTTGAGAGTAAAAGAGGAACAATTTAAGAAAATAGAAGATTTGGGATATGAAGTAGTTTGCATTCCAGAGAAGAAGCTTCAAAACAGTGCAGAGACAGATGATGCAGATATTTTAGTAGCGTATAATCCATTTGAAACACTCGATATATCGAAAATGAAAAATTTAAAATACATCATATTGACAAGTGTAGGATTTGATCAATTGCCTAAAGAAAAAATTTTAGCACAAAATATACAAGTATCTAATAACAGAGGCGGGTATAGTATTCCTATGTCTGAATGGATAGTTATGTGTATATTAGAGATATATAAAAAGGCTAGAGGTTTTCATATTAAACAGGATAAGAAGCTTTGGAATATGGATTTATCGTTAAGTGAGTTATACGGTCAAAGGATAGGATTTTTAGGAACTGGAACAATTGCTGTAGAATCTGCTAAAAGACTAAAGGCGTTTGGTGTAGAGCTGTGGGGTTATAATACTGATGGACGAGATATAAAATATTTTGATGAATGTTTTTCTAAGGATCAAATTGATGAGATTTTTAAAAATTGTGATGTTGTAGTAAGCACAATGCCTTGCACTGCAGAAACAGAAGGTATGTTAAATAAAGATAAATTTGCCTTGATGAAGGACGGATCTAGCTTTATAAATGTAGGAAGAGGTAAATTGGTAAAAGAAGATGATTTGGTACAATTTTTAGATAAATTTAAAGGTGTAGCATTAGATGTATTTGAAAATGAGCCTTTGAGAGACGATAGTCCTCTATGGGAGGCAGAAAATGTAATAGTAACACCTCATAATTGCTGGGCTTCAGATAGAAATAGAGAGAGAGTAGATCAAATGATTTATTCTAATTTAAAGAAGTACATAAAAGGAGAAACAGTATCCAATTTAGTAAATATAAACAGAGGGTATTAATTTAAAATTTTATGGTAAAATTATAAAAAATAGTTAAGGAGTTTTTTTTAATATGAGCGCTCAAAAAAGAATTGAAGAATTGAGAAATTTAATAAATTATCACAATGAAAAATACTACAATCAAGATTCACCGGAGATAGAGGATTTTGAGTACGACAATTTAATGAAGGAATTAATCGAGCTTGAAGATAAGAATCCTGAATTAAAAACAAATGACTCACCGTCAAATAGAGTCGGAGGAAAGCCTCTAGATAAATTTGACCAAGTAGTGCATAAAATACCTATGTTGAGCCTTTCAAACGGGTTTTCATGGCAGGTTTTTAAGGATTTTGATTCAAGAGTTAGAGAAGCAGTAGACGGTGAGGTTGAATATGTAGTTGAAATTAAAATAGACGGTTTATCAGTTTGATTGAACTACAACAACGGTGTATTCGAAAGTGGAGCTACTAGAGGAAACGGTATAGTCGGAGAAGACATAACTAAAAATTTAATGACTATAAAAAATATCCCACTTAAAATAAAGGAAAACGGAGAATTGACAGTAAGAGGAGAGGTTTATATTTCTAAGGAGGATTTTGAAAAAATAAACAAAATCCAAGAAGAACAGGACCAACCTCTATATGCTAATCCAAGAAATCTAGCTGCAGGGTCTTTGCGCCAATTAGATTCTAAATTGACGGCTAAAAGACCATTAGACATATTTATATTTAATTTAGAGGATATAAATTCTAAAGAATTCAAAACTCACAGTGAATCACTAGAATATTTAAAAGAGTTAGGATTTTCAGTAAGTCCAAATTTCAAAGTATTTAAAACTATGGACGAGATAATAGAGCATATAAAGTACTGGACAGAACACAGAGAGGATTTATCATTTGGAATAGACGGAATGGTTATAAAGGTAAATAACCTAGCACAGAGGGAACAAATGGGATATACTGCAAAAAGTCCTAGATGGGCGATTGCTTACAAATTCCCTGCAGAGAGAAAAGAAACTAAACTATTAGATATAATAGTAGAAGTTGGTAGAACAGGAACTATAACTCCTACAGCGGTTCTAGAGCCAATAAGACTTGCAGGAACTACAGTAAGTAGAGCCACACTTCACAATGAAGACTATATAAAGGAAAAAGATATAAAGATAAATGATACTGTACTAGTTCAAAAAGCAGGAGACATAATTCCACAGGTAGTAGAAGTAGTAACAGATAAGAGAACAGGAGAAGAGATAGAATTTAATATGCCTACAGCGTGTCCTGTCTGCGGTGAGCCTACCGTAAGATTAGATGGCGAGGCAGCAGTTAAATGTATAAATATATCTTGTCCAGCTCAAATCAGAAGGGGAATTATACATTTTGCTTCAAGAGAAGCGATGAATATAGATGGTCTAGGTGAGTCTATAATTACATTGCTATTAAATGAGAAGCTAATAGAAAATATATCTGATTTATACTATCTACAAAAAGAGCAAATATCAGGCCTTGAGAGAATGGGAGATAAATCAGCAACTAACCTAATAAACGCCATAAATAAATCAAAAGAAAATGATTTATGGAGACTTATAAACGGCTTAGGAATAAAATTAATAGGAACTAAGGCCGCAAAAGTACTTGCAAGTGAATTCAAGGATTTAGATAAATTGATGAAGGCTTCAGAAGAAGAGCTAATAAATTTAGAGGAATTTGGAAACACTATGGCAGACAGCGTTGTGGAATTTTTCAAGGAAGAAAAGAATTTACTAGTTATAGAAAAGTTAAAAGCAATCGGTGTAAATACTAAGCTAATTGAATCAGATGATGAAGATATACCTAAAATATTTGACAAGATGAAAATTGTTTTAACAGGAACGCTTCCAACATTAAAGAGAAATGATGCCAAGGAGCTAATAGAAAAAAGAGGTGGAAAGGCTACTTCTAGTGTCAGTAAATCGACTTCGTTCGTGCTTGCAGGAGAAGAGGCTGGCTCTAAGCTTACAAAGGCAAATGATTTGGGAATAAAGGTTATAGATGAAGCGAAATTTTTACAATTAATAGAGCTTAAAACTAATCAAGAGGTTCTAGAAAATTTATAGAAAAATAATTGTTAGATTAAAAATAATCTTATAAAAGTTGATTTTACCTTATAAATGTAGTAAATTAATCAAAGTAGTGATAGAATGATTTAATGAATAAGTTAGTTTATTAGAGTATATAAATCTATAAGATTTAATGAATTATTTGGAAGAAGCGTTTGATTTTAGAAAGGAAAAAAAATGACGAGAATTGATGGTAGAGAGTTTGATCAAATTAGAGATTTAAAAATAACTAGAAATTACACAAAATATGCAGAGGGGTCTGTATTTATAGAAATGGGCGATACAAAAGTTTTATGCAATGCTTCTGTAGAGGACAAGGTTCCTCCCTTTCTAAGAAATACAGGAACTGGCTGGATAAATGCAGAATACTCTATGTTACCTAGATCAACTCAACAAAGAAAAATCAGAGATGCATCTAGAGGAAAAATAGACGGCAGAACTCAAGAAATACAAAGATTAATAGGGAGAGCTATTAGATCTGTAGTTGATTTAGATAAATTGGGAGAAAGAACTATCTGGGTAGATTGTGATGTAATTCAAGCTGATGGTGGTACTAGAACAGCATCAATAACAGGGGCGTTTGTAGCTGTGTTAGATGCTATTAATAAGCTACATAAGGATAAAGTAATAAAACACATGCCTGTTAGAAATTTCGTATCAGCTATAAGCGTGGGAATAGTAGATGGAGAGTATTTATTAGATTTATGCTATGATGAGGATTCAAATGCACAAGTCGATATGAATATCATAATGACTGACAAGGGAGAATTCGTCGAAGTACAAGGTACAGGGGAGGAATGTCCTTTTTCAAGAAAAGATCTAGATAAGCTTTTAGAGCTAGGAGAAAAGGGTAATAAGATATTATTACAAGCTCAAAGAGAAGCTCTAGGAGAAATAGCAGATGAGATTTTAGGTGTCGACTACGGCAATGATGTGGTTATAGCAACAGGAAATGCTCATAAATTAGAAGAAATAGGTGACATATTAAAAGACTTAGATTATAATATATATTCATTGAAGGATGTCGACCTTGATGGCTTAGAAATTGAAGAAAATGGGAAAACATTTGAACATAATGCATTGATAAAAGCTAGAGAAGTAGCAAAAAGAACTAAAATGATAACAATAGCAGATGATTCTGGACTTGAAGTAGATGCAATAGGCAAAAAACCTGGCATTTATTCTGCAAGATATGCAGGAGAAAATGCTACTGATGAAGAAAATAGAGCTAAGCTATTAAAATCATTAAATAATACTCCTATGAGTCATAGAAGTGCGAGATTTGTTTGTTGTATAGCAGTAGTTTTCCCAGATGGTAAAGAATTTGTAGTAAGAGGTACTTGTGAAGGAACTATAGGATTTGAAGAAAAGGGCAAAAATGGATTTGGATATGATAATTTATTTATAGTAGACCAATATAATAAGACCTTTGCTGAATTGCCATCAAGCATAAAAAATGCTATAAGTCATAGAGCAAATGCACTACAATTAATGAAAGAAGAATTATCAAGAAGAGTAGGCAGATAGTATAATAGAGGTAGTGAAATAACGATGAGAATAGGAATAATTAGTGATACTCATAGATTTACAGCAGCAATTGATAGAGCAATTCCGTTCTTACAAGATTGCGATTTAATTGTTCATGCAGGGGACAATATAGATGATTCTGAGTATATAGAGGCTATGACAGATATTCCTGTTGTGGCGGTCAAGGGAAATTGTGATTTTTATTCAGATCCAGGAAAAGATGAAGATGTATTTACAGCTGAAGACAAAAAGATTTTTGTTTGCCATGGTCATAGATATGGTATTAAATACACTTTAGTGGATTTATATGAAAGAGCATTGGATTTAGGCGCAAATATAGTAATATTTGGTCATTCACATGTTCCTTGTTATGAAAATGTAAAGGGTATTATATTTATTAATCCAGGAAGTCCATCCTTGCCAAGAGGAGGTTCAACTAAAGGACTTGGTATATTGGATATAGAAAATGGAGAAATTAATTACGAAAGAATAAAAATATAAATACCTTGAATTCAATGGAACACTTGTAAATAAAAAAATGGTTGTGATATAATTAAAGAGTTAGATATTTATTAGAATGAAAAAGTTATTCTAAAATGATTACATATATATATTTAGGAGGATAAAGTTAAATGAAAGCAGAATTAATTAAAAAAGAAGGTAACGTTGTAGATTTCAAATTAACTATAGACAACGACAAATTTGAAGCTGCTATAAACAAAGCTTATAACAAAAACAAAGGTAGATTCAATATAGCAGGATTTAGAAAAGGTAAAGCACCTAGAAAAATAATCGAAAATAACTATGGAAAAGGTGTATTCTATGAAGATGCTATAGATATAGTATTCCCAGAAGAATATCCAAAAGCAATAGATGAATTAGGTTTATTACCAATAGATAGACCAAGCATAGATGTTGAAGAAATAAGCAAAGACAATGGTTTAGTATTATTAGTAAAAGTTGAAGTAAGACCAGAATTTGAATTAGGTCAATACAAAGGTATAGAAGTAGAAAAAGTTGATTATACTGTAAGTGATGAAGATGTAGATGCTAAATTAAAACAATTACAAGAAAAAGCTTCTAGATTAGTAGATTCAGATAAAGAAATAGAAAATGGAGATACTGCTAACATAGACTACGAAGGATTCAAAGATGGTGTTCCTTTCGCAGGTGGTAAAGAAGAAGGACACGACTTAGTTATAGGATCTGGAGCATTTATACCAGGATTTGAAGAACAATTAATAGGTAAAAAAGCTGGAGAAGAAGTTGAATTAAACGTTACTTTCCCAGAAGGTTACCATGTACAAGAATTATCAGGTGCACCAGTTGTATTTAAAGTTAAAGTAAATGCAGTAAAAGTTAAAGAATTACCAGAATTAGACGATGAATTTGCTAAAGACACTACTGAATTCGAAACTTTAGATGAATTAAAAGCTGATATAAGAGCTAATGCTGAAAAAGAAGCAGCTGACAGAGCTAAAGCTGAAGAAAGAAATGCAGTAGTAGAAAAAGCTGTAGATAATACAGAAGTAGAAGTTCCTGACACTATGATAGAAGCTCAAATAGATAATTCAATAATGGAACTTAATTATTCATTACAATATCAAGGATTCAGCATAGAACAATTATTAGAAATGACAGGAAAAACTATGCAAGAATTAAGAGATGAAAAGAGAGAAGATGCTAAAAAAGCAGTAAAATCTTCATTAGTAATAGATGCTATAGCAACTGCTGAAAATGTTACTGTAAGCGATGAAGATCTTGATGCAGAAGTAGCTAAAATGGCAGAAAATTATAGCATGACAGTAGAACAAGTAAAAGAAGCTTTAAGACCAACTGGACTAGATGATATAAAAGGACAATTAAGAATAACAAAGACAATAGACTTATTAGTTGAAAATGCTGTTATAGCATAGTAAACACTACAATCAGATTAAATTGTGGTAGTTTTAATAAACTACCGCAGATATATCCACAAAAATATGAAGGGGGTATGATTTATGGCATTAGTACCTACTGTAGTAGAACAGACAGGTAGAGGAGAGAGAGCCTACGATATATATTCTAGACTTTTAAAGGACAGAATAATATTCTTAAGTGATGAAGTAAATGACACTACTGCTAGTTTAGTAGTTGCTCAGTTATTATTTTTAGAGGCTGAAGACCCAGATAAGGATATACATTTATATATAAATTCTCCAGGTGGTAGCGTAACAGCTGGTATGGCTATTTACGATACTATGCAATATATAAAACCAGATGTAAGCACTATATGCATAGGTATGGCTGCTTCAATGGGTGCATTTTTATTAAATGCAGGAGCAAAAGGAAAAAGATTTGCACTACCAAATAGTGAAATAATGATACACCAACCTTTAGGTGGAGCAAAAGGTCAAGCTACAGATATAGAAATTCATGCAAAATGGATTTTAAAAATCAGAGAAAGATTAAATAAAATTCTTTCTGAAAGAACTGGCCAACCAATAGAAAAAATACAAGTAGATACAGAACGTGACAACTTTATGAGTGCTCAAGAAGCAAAAGAATACGGTCTAATCGATGAAGTAATTGAAAAGAAGTAATTGAAAAAAGAGCGTAGTTTTAGGAAGAGGTGCTTAATATGTCAAAATACGAAGATAAAAGACAATTAAAATGTTCATTCTGTGGAAAGACTCAAGACCAAGTTAGAAGATTAATTGCAGGGCCAAATGTTTATATTTGTGATGAATGTGTTGAGCTTTGTGATGAAATAATACAAGAAGAGATGGAAGAAACTTTAGAAGAGGATACTCTATCTTTACCAAAACCTAAAGAAATGATGGAAATCTTAAATGATTATGTCATAGGTCAAGAAAGAGCTAAAAAGATATTATCAGTAGCTGTATATAATCACTATAAGAGAATTTACAGCAAAAAATCGAATTCTAAAGATATAGAAATTCAAAAAAGTAATATCCTTCTATTAGGACCAACAGGTTCAGGTAAAACTTTATTAGCTCAAACATTGGCTAAAACATTAAATGTGCCATTTGCGATGGCTGATGCTACATCTTTAACAGAAGCAGGGTATGTTGGAGAAGATGTTGAAAACATCTTATTAAAACTTATCCAAGCTGCTGATTTTGACATAGAAAAAGCAGAAAGAGGCATAATCTATATAGATGAAATTGATAAGATAGCAAGAAAATCGGAAAATCCATCTATTACTAGAGATGTTAGTGGTGAAGGAGTTCAACAAGCATTATTAAAAATACTTGAAGGGACAGTTGCAAATGTTCCGCCACAAGGTGGAAGAAAACATCCTCATCAAGAATTCCTTAAAATAGATACAACTAATATATTATTTATTCTAGGCGGAGCTTTTGATGGAATTGAAAAAATAATCCAAAGACGTGGAGAAACAAAAACGCTTGGATTTGGAGCAAAAATAGAAAGTAAAAAGAATATAGATTTAGGCAAGATATATTCAAAGGTACTTCCTGAAGATTTATTAAAATACGGTATAATACCAGAATTTATAGGAAGAATACCAGTCGTTGCAACGCTAGAATTGCTAGATGAAGATGCTTTAATGAGAATACTACAAGAACCAAAAAATGCTTTGGTAAAACAATATAAGAAATTATTAGAGCTTGACAACGTAGAATTAGAGTTTGAAGACGATGCATTAAGAGCTATTGCTAAAAAAGCTATAGAAAGAAATACAGGAGCTAGAGGACTTAGAAGTATCGTTGAAAGTGTTATGATGGAAACTATGTATGAAGTTCCATCTAGAGATGATATTAAAAAGGTAATAGTTACTAAGAAATCTGTAGAAGGAGATAGCGATCCAGTAATAGTACTTAAAAATCATGAAGAAAGTGCATAAATATTGCATAATTGAAAATAAAGTGCATATGTATTGCGTGCATAAATTAAGTTTAAAAAAAGGAGCTTGTTTAGCTCCTTTTTTAAATTTTGCTTTCTGATGAATAAATTAAATAAATATAAGGAAAAAATAAGGGTATATTTCTATTTATGTTGAAAATTGAACTTCGTAAATATATAATATAAAAAGCACTATAAAAAGTGTTTGTTTAATATACATTATAGAAAATGCTTTAAGGAGTGAAGATTGTGGAAGATAAATATATTAAGATAGAATCTAAATTACCATTAATTCCTCTAAGAGGACTAGCAATTTTTCCATATATGATATTGAATTTTGATATAGGCAGAGATATTTCCATAAGAGCTTTAGATGAAGCGATGATGGGAGATGAGTTGATATTTCTAACATCACAAAAGGAAGTTGAAGTTGATGAGCCTACAATAGATGACTTTTATCATGTTGGAACAATTTGTAAAGTAAAGCAAATGATAAAATTACCTGGAGACACAGTTCGTGTTTTAGTTGAAGGTATATCAAGAGCTAAAATAAAAGAAGTTAATCAAGATAGAGGCTTTTTTGAAGCTGTTGTCGATGAAATAATATATGACCAAAGCGAAAGTGAAAACGATGTAGAAGTTCAAGCTTTAGTTAGAAATGTTTTAGACTCTTTTGAAGAATATATAAATATAGGAAATAGAGTTTCTCCTGAAATACTTGTTTCATTAGGAGAAATAGA
>NZ_JALEXO010000186.1 GCF_022780145.1 Intestinibacter sp. | reverse complement strand
GGAAAGCAGGCACAAGGATATTAAAATAAAGGGGAAATAGTTATGCGTTTTGTAGATATAATACACAAAAAAAGATACAAAGAAGAACTAACTGACGAAGAAATTCAATTTTTCATAGACGGGGTTGTAGATGGATCTATTCCTGATTATCAAGTCAGCTCACTATTAATGGCTATAGTACTAAATGGTATGAACGATAGAGAAACTTCATATCTTGCCAAGGCTATGATGCACAGCGGCGATGTTTTAGATTTATCTTCTATAGAAGGCATCAAGGCAGACAAACATTCAACAGGTGGAGTAGGCGACAAAACATCTATGGCTCTAGGACCAATGGTGGCAGCATGTGGACTAAAGGTCGCTAAAATGTCAGGACGCGGTCTAGGTCATACTGGGGGGACTTTGGATAAATTAGAATCTATAGAGGGTTTCAATTGTTTCTTAACTGAGGAACAGTTCAAAAAACAAGTTCAAGAAATAGGAATTTCCATAATAGGACAAACAGGAGACTTAGTTCCAGCTGATAAGAAGCTATACGCATTAAGAGATGTCACAGGAACAGTTGAATCAATTCCACTAATAGCATCTTCAATAATGTCCAAAAAATTGGCATGTGGCTCAGACACTATTTTACTAGATGTAAAATACGGAGAAGGTGCATTTATGCACACTATAGACGATGCAAAAAAACTTGCCAAAGCTATGATATCTATAGGAAATAGCCTAGGTAGAAATACTATGGCGATGATAACAGATATGAACCAACCTCTAGGAAACACTATAGGAAATGCACTAGAAATAAGAGAAGCTATAGATACTTTAAAGGGACATGGACCAAGAGATTTCACAGAGCTTTGCATGCAGGCAGCAGAAATTATGCTTATGCAGGGCAAGGTTGCAAATGACAAAGAGGAAGCAAGAGCAATGCTAGAAGAAGCTATATCTTCAGGAAAGGCATTTGAAAAATTCAAGCAAATGGTAAAAGCTCAAGGTGGAAACGTAGCAATGATAGATGATCCATCACTGCTCCCACAATCAAAATACAAAACAGAGATAAAAAGCAAGCAATCAGGCAACGTAAAAGTGCTTCACTCTGAAAAATTAGGAGTATTGGCTATGCAGCTTGGAGCAGGTAGAGCAACTAAGGATGAAGATGTAAACCATGCTGTAGGATTGGAGCTTAGTTGTAAGCGTGGAAATAAGGTAAATGTAGGCGATATTATATGTTACGTTTATCATGATGAGGACTTGAAGCAAGAATGGATAGATGAGTTATATGATGCTTTTGAATTTACTGATGAAGATGTTGAAAACAGACCACTTATAGAAAAAATATTATCTTAAAAAGATTACAAAATTTATAACATAAAAAGGCGAACTCGAAAGCTCGTCTTTTTTTTGTTATAAATTAGAATAAAATTCTTTTATGGTATTAAAAATATTATTGTAAAAATCTTGATGATAATTTTCATCTATATGTAAATCATCAGATGTGAATTTCAAATAACCTTCTTCATCTACAAGTCCATCAGTAGTATCGATTATTTTTATATTCTGTTTATCTGCGCAAAAATTCTCGATTTCCTGATTATATTTTTTTACTGCATTATTTCTAAATATTACTTCTGACTCATTTTCATAGAAGTTTCTACCAACTGGAAATACCTTTTGGATAAAAATTTGTTTTCCTGAATATTTCTTACATATATTATTTATAAGTTTTTTAGCGTCAGGAATATTCTCTTGAGTTAAAATACCATTTGTGCCGATTAAAAGAACGACCGCTTCTACATCCTTGGGCATATTTTTAACCCTATCAATCCAGTATCCAGGTGTAGTTCCACCTAGAGCGCAAACATAAGCATTGTCGTTGTTTGATTTTATAGTGTCGTATAGTCTTTCTGTAAAGGAATCTCCTATAAATAAAAAGTTGTTTAAATTAGTTAACAAGCCTATTTCCCTCCTTTAAATTCTAAGATATATAAATAATATATCATTTTAAACTTAAATCGAATAACAAAAAGGATTTTGTTAAAACTTATTTTGAATTTTTGTAATTTTATACTATCAAAGAGGGTATAATTAAGAAGTGAAAGTATTGAATTATCGAATGAATTAATAAAATAAGGAGATTAAAAATGAAAGTAACACAAGAAGGAAATACTGTAATACTAGAAGATGTAAAAAACTTCAATCCAAAGCACATATTTGAATGCGGACAATGCTTCAGATGGATCAAGCAAGACGACGGTTCATACACTGGTGTGGCTATGGGTAAGGTCATAAATGTAAAACAAGAAGGCGACAAAATATATCTAGATAATACTAATAAGGAAGATTTTGAAAATATATGGTATGATTATTTTGATTTGGGCAATGATTATGAAGAGATAATAAATAAATTAAAGGTAATGGATGAATATTTAGATAAGGCTACAGAGTTCGGTGAAGGTATCAGAATACTAAAACAAGACGGCTGGGAAATGCTTATCTCATTTATAATATCTTCAAATAACAGAATACCTATGATACAAAGAGCGATAAACAATTTATCTAAAAATTTCGGTACACATATAGGCGAGTACAGAGGGCAAGATTACTACGCATTTCCAACTCCTGAACAGTTAAACAAGGCTTCTCAAGAGGAAATAAGAGCCTGTTCAACAGGATTTAGAGATAAATACATAAAGTCAACTACTCAAACTGTAAACGACGAAAACATAAATGTACTAGATTATAGAAATTTATCTACAGAAGAATGTCTAAAACAATTGCGTGAATTCAACGGTGTAGGTCCAAAGGTAGGGGACTGTATAGCATTATTTGGTATGCAAAAATACGATACATTCCCTGTCGATGTTTGGGTCAAGAGAGTTATGCAAGAATTCTACGTTGATGAAGATTTGAGCTTGACTAAAATTAGAAAATTTGGCATAGAAAAATTCGGTGAATTATCAGGCTTTGCACAACAATATTTATTTTATTATGCGAGAGAATTAGGCATAGGAAGATAAATTTAAAAGGTAAGAAAAATAATTAAAAAAAATTGAAAAAAAATCCAATAATGTATTGAAAAATTTAAATAAATGGTATATTATAATAATTGTTAGCACTCCTAATGATAGAGTGATAACAAATTAGAAAGTAAAAATTTAAAATTCTATATAAAAAAACTTTTTATATTAATAGGAGGAATGGGAAATGAAAATAAGACCATTAGCAGACAGAGTTGTAATTAAAAGAATTGAAGCTGAAGAAAAAACTGCAAGCGGTATAGTTTTACCAAGTGCAGCTAAAGAACAACCACAAGCAGCTGAAGTTATAGAAGTAGGACCAGGTGGTATGGTAGACGGAAACGAAGTAAAAATGGAAGTTAAAGTTGGAGACAAAGTTATATTCTCTAAATACGCTGGAACTGAAATAAAAGTAGACGGAGAAGAATACATAATATTAAGACAAAGCGATATATTAGCAGTAGTAGAATTATAATATTATTTAGGAGGATGATTTAAGATGCCAAAAGAAATTAAATTTGCAGAAGATGCTAGAAAGAGTATAGAAGCAGGAGTAAATAAATTAGCAGATACAGTTAAAGTTACATTAGGGCCAAAAGGTAGAAACGTTATACTTGACAAAATGTATGGTGTTCCACTAATAACTAACGACGGTGTAACTATAGCTAAAGAAATAGAATTAGAAGATAGATTTGAAAATATGGGTGCTCAACTTGTTAAACAAGTTGCTACTAAAACTAACGATGTAGCTGGTGACGGTACTACTACAGCAACAGTTTTAGCTCAAGCAATAATAAGAGAAGGACTTAAAAACGTAACAGCAGGAGCTAACCCAATATTAATAAGAAAAGGTATAACTAAAGCAGTAGATGTTGCAGTTGAAGAATTAAAAAATCAATCTAGAACAATTGAAACTGACGAAGCTATAGCACAAGTTGGTGCAGTATCTTCAGGAGATGAACAAATAGGTAAATTAATAGCTGAAGCTATGAAGGTAGTTGGTAGAGACGGTGTTATAACTGTTGAAGAATCTAAAACTATGAAAACTGAATTAGACACTGTTGAAGGTATGCAATTTGACAGAGGATTTATATCTGCTTACATGGTAACAGATGTAGACAAAATGGAAGCTGTTTTAAATGATCCATTCATATTAATAACAGACAAAAAAATATCTAACATCCAAGAAATACTTCCATTACTTGAACAATTAGTTAAAACTGGTAAGAAATTATTAATAATAGCTGAAGATGTTGATGGTGAAGCATTATCTACATTAGTAGTTAATAAATTAAGAGGAACATTCGATGTTGTTGCTGTTAAAGCTCCAGGATTTGGTGATAGAAGAAAAGAAATGCTAGAAGATATAGCAATACTTACTGGTGGTACAGTAATATCTTCAGAAGTTGGTTATGAATTAAAAGAAGCTGACTTAAGTATGTTAGGTAGAGCTGGTTCAGTAAAAGTAACTAAAGATAGCACTACAATAGTAGATGGAGCTGGAGATAAAGCTAACATACAAAACAGAATTCAACAAATAAGAAACGTAGCAGAAGCAACTTCTTCTGATTTCGATAGAGAAAAATTAATGGAAAGATTAGCTAAATTAGCTGGTGGAGTTGCAGTAGTTAAAGTTGGTGCAGCTACAGAAGTTGAAATGAAAGAAAAGAAATTAAGAATAGAAGATGCTTTAAATGCAACTAAGGCTGCTGTTGAAGAAGGTATAGTAGCTGGTGGTGGTACTGCACTTGTAAGTGTTATACCAGCAGTAGACAAATTAATAGCTGAATTAGACGGAGAAGAAGCTATAGGTGCTAAAATAATCAGAAAAGCATTAGAAGAACCACTAAAACAAATAGCAGTAAATGCTGGTCTTGAAGGTGCTGTAATAGTACAAAAAGTTATAGATTCAGATCCAGAAGTAGGATTTGATGCATACAAAGAAGAATATGTAAACATGATAGATGCTGGTATAGTAGACCCAACTAAGGTAACTAGAAGTGCTTTACAAAACTCTTCATCTATAGCAAGTGTATTCTTAACTACTGAAGCAGCAGTAGGTGAAATCCCTGAAAAAGAAGATCCAGCTGCAGCAGCAGGCGGAATGCCAATGATGTAATCTAATTATATAGATTAAAATAAATTCGACTCGAAATTAAAACGCTATTTCTCGATAATATTGTGATTATTGAGGAGTAGCGTTTTTTAATAAAATATTTTTTAAAATCTCAAAAAAATGTTAAAATGTCTATGATGATATATGTCTAAGCAGAATAGATATATAAATAATAGAAAAGGAGATAAAAATTAATTAATGAAGATAAGTAAAAAAATAATTTCAGTATTACTAGTATTGACACTCACAATACCTATGCTCGCAGGTTGTGCAAAAACAGCAAAGGAGCAATCTGAGAATACTGAGGAAAACAAAAAAATCGTAGCAGAAGCAAAGGAAAAATTAAAGGAAGTAGAAGAGGATAAAGACAGTACAGGTGTTGTAACAGACGGAGAAGGATGGACTCTATGGGATGAAGACGGAAAACTAACTAGTGGAGGTAGAGATGCTACTGGCAAAAATGGAGTCGTAGCAACTGCTAAATACGAGGCATCACAAGCAGGACTTGAGGTATTAGAAGCAGGCGGGAATGCGATAGATGCAGCTGTGGCAGTAGCATTTGCATTATCTGTAGTAGAACCAAATGGCTCAGGAATAGGCGGTGGTGGTTCTATGATTATAAGAACTGCACAAGGAGAAAATGTATTTATAGCATTTAGAGGAGATGCTCCAGCGGCGGCTGACCCTTATATGTGGGTTGTATCAAATGGGAAGGTAGCCAACAAAGAAGAGCGACAAGGTGGAAAGGCGATATCAATTCCAGGAGAAGTGGCAGGACTTTTATATGCCTTTGATAAATATGGTTCTAAGAATGTGACCTTAGAAGAAGTTATGGCACCGGCTATTAATTTAGCACAAAACGGATTTTATGTAACACCTACACTTTACCACGATATTGTAGCAGCAGATGAGAAGATGTCTAGATTTGATGAGTTTTACAAATTTCTTAGAAAAGACGATGGAGAGCTTTATCAAGTAGGTGACCTATGGAAAAACAAAGATCTAGCAGACACACTTAGAATAATCGCAAAGGAAGGTAGAGACGGCTTCTATAAAGGTGAGGTAGCAGAAAAAATAGTTGAAATGTCAAATAAATACGGAGGAATTCTTACTCTAGATGATCTAGCTAACTACGAGCCGAATGTATCTACACCAGTAGAAGGTACATATAGAGGATATAAAATACTTTCATCTCAAGCAGGAGGAACAAGTATAATAGAAGCTTTAAACATATTAGAAAACTTCGATATGAGCAAATATGATATAGATTCAGCGGAGAGAATACATCTATTATCTGAAGCTATGAAAATATCATACGCAGATAGAGAAGAATACATGGCGGATCCATTTAATCAAGACGTTCCTATAAAGGGATTGACTAGTAAGAAATACGCTAAAAAATTGGCTGAACAAATAAACATGGATTATTCACAAAATTATTCAAGTGGAGATGCAGTTGACTATGAGCATGAGGATACAACACATTTTTCTGTAGCTGACAAAGACGGAAACATGGTAGCGATAACTCAAACTGTAAACCTAGAATTTGGTTCAGGTGTCGTAGTAGATGGATATGGATTTGTGCTTAATGATGCTATGGCAGACTTTTCACCAGATCCTAATTCAAAAAACTGTGTAAGAGCAGGTAGCGAACCACTTAGCTCAATGAGTCCAACTGTAATATTAAATGAAGACGATACGCCATTTTTAGTTATAGGGACTCCAGGAGGCTCTAGAATAGTATGCTTATTGACTCAAGTAATAAGTAACGTAATAGATTACAATTTACCTATACAAGAGGCGATAAATTATCCTAGAATATACGATAAGACAGATGAAGGATTGGTATTTGAAAATACTGTAGATACTGATTTAATTTCACCTCTAGTATCTAAGGGACATCCAGTAAGTGTTTACAAGGATGAACCAAAGCATTTTGGATCAGTACAGGCAGTCATGTATAAGGAAGATGGCACTATGGAAGGTGGAGCCGATGAGAGAAGAGATGGAAAGGCTTTAGGATATTAAAATTAAATATTTATATAATCGATAACTCTATATTAAAAAAGTATTTGTTTTATTCAAATTTTTTTAATATAGAGTTATAATTTATAAATGAAGAAATTTGAAAGGGGCACTAAATCAATGGATGTAAGACAATTACTAGAATCAGTCAAAAATGATGAAATAGATATAGATACAGCAGTAGAGAAGCTTAAGGATTTACCATATGAAGACCTTGGCTATGCAAATATAGACCATCACAGAGAGCTTAGAAATGGATTTCCAGAAGTCATTTACTGTGAAGGAAAAACAGACGAACATATAATAGGAATAGTTGATGTTTTGCTAAAAAAACAAAGCAACGTATTAGGTACAAGATGCAGAAAAGAAACAGCAGAAAAATTAAAGCAAATATACGATAATGTAGAATATGATGAGTTATCAAGAGTATTGATGATAAAAAATCATGAAATAAAAAAGGTAGGAAAGGGAACAATAGCTATACTTGCAGCTGGAACATCTGATATAGCTGTAGCTGACGAAGCATATTACACAGCAAAATTTTTAGGAAATGATGTAGAGAGAATTTACGATGTAGGTGTAGCAGGGATACATAGATTGTTAAATAAGAGACACCTTATAGAACAAGCTAGGGTAATAGTAGCTGTGGCAGGAATGGAAGGTGCACTACCAAGTGTTGTCGGAGGAATGGTAGATGTACCAGTAATAGCAGTTCCGACTTCAGTTGGATATGGCACAAGCTTTAACGGTATTACTGCACTTTTGGCGATGTTAAATAGCTGTGCATCAGGAATATCAGTAGTTAACATAGACAATGGATTCGGTGCAGGGTATTTAGCAGCAACTATAAATAAATTAGACTAATTTGGAGGATTATATGAAGGAAGAGAAGATATTATATTTTGATATAATAATCGGGATATCAGGAGATATGACTTTATCGACTTTATTAAATTTAGGTGTTCCAAAGGAAATATTTTTAGAAGAATTAAGCAAACTAAATTTAAACGATGAATTTGAAATAGAAATAAACGACAAATTTGAAAATGGCATCAAAGGAACAAATGTAAATGTAATAACAAAAGAAAACCACGTGCATAGAAATTTAATTGATATATATGATATAATAGAACATAGTTCTTTAAATGACGACATAAAAGAAAATGCAAAGAAAATATTCATGGAGGTAGCAAAAGCCGAAGCTAAGGTACACGGTACAACTATCGACAAGATACATTTCCATGAGGTGGGAGCTATAGACTCTATCGTAGACATAGTGGGCTCTTGTATATTGATAGATTTACTATGTGTAGATAAAATATACGCAACTAAGATTCCTCTAGGCTCAGGATTTGTCAAATGCGCTCATGGAGTTATTCCAGTGCCAGCACCGGCAGTAGCAGAGATACTAAAGGATGTTCCAGTTAAGTTCAACAACGTAACAGGAGAATGCACAACTCCAACAGGAGCTGCAATTATAAAAACTATGTGTGACGAGTTTGTCGACGAAATAGAATTTGAGACAAAACAAATAGGCTATGGAATCGGATACAAAAAATTCGAAGCACCAAATATTCTTAGAACCTTTATAGGTGTAAAAAAAAACAAAATCTAGTATGTGAAATTATCGCAAATATAGATGATATGTCCTCAGAGATGTATTCTTATCTATATGAGAAGGCTTTATCAGAAGGAGCACTAGATATATATACAGAGAGTATTTTCATGAAAAAGAATAGACCTGCTTATAAGGTAACTATTATATGTAATGAAGAGGATATAGATAAATTTACCGAACTATTATTATCTGAGACCTCTACATTTGGTGTTAGATATCAAAAGCTCAATAGAGCTACATTATATAGAAGATTTTCTAAAATAACTACTAAATACGGCGATATACAAATAAAGCTAGGATACTTAAATGGAAAATTAATTAAAGTAACACCAGAGTATGAAGATTGTAAAATAATAGCAAAAAAGGAAAAAATACCATTAAATCAAATTTTTAACGAAATAAATTCTATTATAAACGAAAAATTTTTCTAAACTCATTGACAATGTTCATGATTTTTGATAAATTAATATTCAATTCAAATAGAATAAAATTATAATAAATCACTCGTATATGCTCAGTAATATGGTCTGAGAGTTTCTACCTAGATACCGTAAATATCTGGACTATGAGTGGAATTATTATATCTTGCGACATCTTAAGTAAATTTACCGGCTGATATTAGATCCCAGTAAGTTGGCTACATCATGGTGTTAGAAGCCTGTATAGTAATTTCACTTTTGCAAAAATGATGGAAGTTACTATAGAGGCTTTTTTATTAATAAATATTAAAAATAATTTATATACAAAATCATAATATTTAAATATTTTAAACATAACTAATATAATAATTAAATGAAAGGGGTAATGCAAAATGGCAACTATCGTAAAAGAAGGTTTAACTTTTGATGACGTATTATTAATACCACAAAAATCAGAAATTTTACCATCACAAATCAACACAAAAACTAAATTAACAAAAGATATCGAATTAAATATTCCACTAATGAGTGCAAGTATGGACACAGTAACAGAATCTAAAATGGCTATATCAATGGCTAGACAAGGTGGAATAGGTATAATTCATAAAAACATGTCAATCGAAAAACAAGCTTCAGAAGTAGATAGAGTTAAAAGAAGTGAAAGTGGATTAATCGTAGATCCATTCTCTTTATCAAAAGGTCACACAATTCAAGATGCAGATAACATAATGGCAAAATACAAAATATCAGGTGTTCCAATAGTAGATGAAAACAATATATTAATAGGTATAATCACAAACAGAGATATCAAGTTCGAAACAGATATGTCTAGACTTATAGAAGAAGCTATGACACCAAAAGAACGTCTAGTAACTGCTAAAGAAGGTGTTACTTTAGAAGAAGCAAAAGAAATATTAGGAAAACATAGAATCGAAAAATTACCTATAGTAGATGATGAAGGTCATTTAAAAGGATTAATAACTATAAAAGATATAGAAAAGAAAATACAATATCCAAATTCAGCAAAAGACAAGAGAGGTAGACTTCTTTGTGGTGCTGGTGTAGGTATAACAAATGACTTATTAGAAAGAGTAGATGCTCTTTACAAAGCAAAAGTTGATATAATAGTATTAGATAGTGCTCATGGACATACAACAAACGTAATAAATGCCCTTAAAAAAGTAAAAGCTGCTTATCCAGATCTTCCAGTTATAGCAGGTAACGTTGCAACAGCTGCAGGATGCGAAGATTTAATCAAAGCTGGTGCAGATTGTGTTAAAATAGGTATGGGACCTGGTTCTATATGTACAACAAGAGTAGTTGCTGGTATAGGTGTTCCTCAAATAACAGCTATAATGGATTGCTATGAAGTAGCTAAAAAATACGATATACCAATAATAGCAGACGGTGGAATCCAATATTCTGGAGATATAGTAAAAGCTTTAGCAGCAGGTGCTAATGTTTGTATGATGGGATCAATGTTTGCAGGAACTGAAGAAAGTCCAGGAGAAATAGTTCTATATAGAGGTAGATCTTACAAGACTTACAGAGGTATGGGATCTATAGCAGCTATGGAAGATGGTTCAAAAGATAGATACTTCCAAGAAGGACAAAAGAAATTAGTTCCAGAAGGTGTAGAAGGTATGGTTGCTTACAAAGGTAAAGCAGAAGATATAGTATTCCAAATGATAGGCGGAATCAAATCAGGTATGGGATACTGTGGAGCTAATACTATCGAACAATTACAAGCAAATGCAGAGTTTGTAAAAATAACTGCAGCTTCTTTAAAAGAAAGTCATCCTCATGACATAAGAATAACAAAAGAAGCACCAAATTATAGTGTACAAGGAGAAATGATGTAATGAAACATGAATTAGTTCTTGTTATAGACTTCGGAGGTCAATACAATCAATTAATCGCTAGAAGAGTTAGAGAAAATAATGTATATTGCGAAATTATGTCTTACAAAACAGACATAGAAGAAATCAAAGCTAAAAATCCAAAAGGTATAATATTTACTGGAGGACCAAATAGCGCATATTTAGAAGATTCTCCAAAAATGGCAAGAGATATATATGAAGCAGGAATTCCAATACTTGGAATATGCTATGGTCTTCAAACAATGTGCCATACTTTAGGTGGAAACGTAAGAAAAGGTACAGCAGCTGAAAAAGAATACGGAAAAACTGCTATAACTTACAAAGAATCAAAATTATTTGAAGGAATGACAACTAACACAGTATGGATGAGTCATACAGACAGAGTTGATGTTATACCAGAAGGATTTGAAATAGTTGCTTATACTGATGATTGTCCAGTTGCAGCTGTTCAAAACGTAGAAAAGAAATTATATGGAGTTCAATTCCATCCAGAAGTAGAACATTCACAAGAAGGATACATGATAATCAAAAACTTCTTATATAATATTTGTGGAGTAAGTGGAGACTGGACTACAGATTCATTCATAAACGACAAGGTTGCAGAATTAAAAGCAACTATAGGAGACAAAAAAGTTCTTTGCGCATTAAGTGGTGGAGTTGATTCATCTGTTGCAGCAGTTTTAGTTCACAAAGCTATAGGTGACAACTTAACTTGCGTATTCGTTGACCACGGTCTTCTTAGAAAAAATGAAGGTGACGATGTAGAAAGAATATTCAGAGATACTTTCGATATGAACCTAATAAGAGTTAACGCTGAAGATAGATTCTTAGGTAAATTAAAAGGTGTAACTGAACCAGAAGCAAAGAGAAAAATAATAGGTGAAGAATTCATAAGAGTATTTGAAGAAGAATCAAATAAACTTGGTAAAATGGACTTCTTAGTTCAAGGTACAATCTACCCTGATATAGTAGAAAGTGGACTTGGCGGAGAATCTGCAACTATAAAATCTCACCACAATGTAGGTGGACTACCTGAAGATATAGCTTTCGAAATAGTTGAACCATTAAAAGAATTATTCAAAGACGAAGTTAGAAAAATAGGTCTAGAATTAGGAATAGAAGAAAAATTAATATTCAGACATCCATTCCCAGGACCAGGTCTTGGAATAAGAGTTATCGGTGAAGTTACAAAAGAAAAATGTGATATATTAAGAGAAGCCGATGCTATATACATGGA
>NZ_JALEXO010000156.1 GCF_022780145.1 Intestinibacter sp. | reverse complement strand
TCCATAGATACACTTCCACACATAAACCCAAGTAGAGGTTTTATATTTAAGATTTTAGATAAGCTAACAGCTATTATATTCTGACAAAAACCGAGCACAGCACATAAAATCCAGTAGATAAATAAAAGTTTGCTGCCGTTTTTTATGGAGTATATATTTATACAAAAGCCTATACTTATGAAGAAAGCAGATAAAAAATAAGGCATCAAGGATGTATCCATAGTTATTTCTAGTAAGTTAAATTTTTTCATAAAAAAAATAAAAATAGAAAAGAAAAGTCCGCCTATAACAGGTGTTGGTATACAAAATCTAGAAAAAATATTTGATTTATCTTTTATAAAGCCTCCGACTAAATATAAAATTATCGATAGAGTCAACGTCGATATAATATTTAAATTTAAATTAATCATCAAAATACCTCCTTTGTGTGATAATATATTTTTAAGTATTATTTACTAAAAAAAGTATTATTATTAGTTATATTAAAGAAAGAGGTATAAAATGTATAAAACAATTGGAATATTAGCGCATGTCGACGCTGGGAAGACATCTTTATCAGAACAAATTTTATATCATACGAAATCTATAAGAAGTAGAGGAAGAGTAGATCATAAAAATACTTTTTTAGATAATTATCAAATAGAAAAGAAAAGAGGTATAACTGTATTTTCTAAGATAGCGAGGTTTTCTTATAAGGAAAGCGAATATTTTTTAGTCGATACGCCGGGTCATATAGATTTTAGCGGACAGATGGAGAGAAGCTTGGATATTTTAGATTATGCAATACTCGTAGTCAGTGGGACTCAAAAGGTTCAATCCCATACATCTACAGTTTTTAAATTACTTAAAAAGAAGAAAATACCTACTTTTATTTTTATAAATAAAATAGATAATCAGAATTGTTTCGTAGATGAAGTTGTAGAGGATATAAAAGATGAGTTAGATCAAAATGTCGTAAATATTACCGACGAATTTAAAACAGGTGATTTCAGTGAAAGCTTAATTGAATTTATAGCTGAGAGAGACGAAAACTTAATGGATATATATTTTGATACTGGATATCAAAGGGATTTATGGAATGATAATTTAATAAAGATGATAAAAAACTGTGAAATATATCCAATAGTTGCAGGTTCAGCTTTAAACGATATCGGTATAGAAAATTTTATAGAAATATTTGATGCACTTACAGTCACAGATTACAGTAATGACGGTGAGTTTTTAGGACAAGTATCGAATATAAAATACGAAGACGGCAAGAAGGTAACTTATGTAAAGGTTTTATCTGGAAGCTTAAATGTCAAAGATGAAGTCGTATATTTTAAAAACGACGAATTGATAGAAGAAAAAGTAAATTCAATATTCTTTAAAAATGGAGAAAAAACAACTGCTACTAAAAGTATAGATGCAGGCCAAATCGGAGGTTTAGTTGGACTTACAAATACAGATATAGGCCAGTTTATATCTTTAAAATCAAATCAAAATTTAGAAATTTTAAAGAAAAAGAGAAAAGACAGCATAATTCCTACTTTGAGAACTAAGGTTATATTTGATGAAAGTATAAATATAAAAGATATTTTGGAGATTTTTAAAATTTTAGAAGAGGAGGAGCCTAGCCTAAATGTATCCTACAGCGAAAAGCTAAAGGAAATAAGCATAAGTATAATGGGAACTGTACAGCTTGAGATTTTAAAGGAGGTAATACACGATAGATTTGACGTAGAGGTCGACTTTGGAAAATGTGAAATTCTATACAAGGAAACTATAAAGACACCTTGCATAGGGAGCGGCCATTACGAGCCTTTGAAGCATTATGCTGAGGTTCATTTAAAAATAGAGCCAAATACTAGAGGTGAAGGAATAGTATTTGAAAGCAAAGCCCATATAGACGATCTTAGCATAGGTCACCAAAATCTAGTCAAAACCCATGTATTTGAGAGAAAGCACCACGGAATACTATGTGGATTTGAACTGACTGATTTGAAGATAACCTTGCTAACTGGTAAAGAACATATAAAACATATTTGCGGTGGAGATTTTAGACAATGTACCTACAGGGCCATAAGACAGGGTATAGAACAGAGTGAAAATATAATTTTGGAGCCTTTTTATAATTTTGAAATAGAGGTC
>NZ_JALEXO010000147.1 GCF_022780145.1 Intestinibacter sp. | reverse complement strand
TGTTAATATTCCTAAAGTTGCATTAGGACAAAGTGATTTTATTTCGCTGTCAATTGAAAAATTCATTTTATTTTTCGCCTCCTAATAATTTGTTAACTAACTGATTATAATTATATTAGTAAATAGTGGTATTTTAAAGGGTGAAATTAAAAAATCTGAGAATAAGGGGTGATGACATTGAGGATAATTTCTTACAATATACATAGAGCTATGGATAAAAATAAGAAAACAACCTTGTTTCAGATAGTTAAGTATCTAAAGAAACAGAGAGCGGATGTTATATGTTTACAGGAAGTTTTACATTCTCAGTATGAATTTATGAAGCTATATCTTAGGATGAACGGTATCTTTGCTGAAAATGTAGAGTCACAAAAATACGGAATTTGCATTTTTTCTAAATACAAAATAATAGAGAAAAATCATGTATTTTTAACGAGTAAAAGAGAGCAGAGAGGTCTTGCACACGTAAAATTAAAAGCAGATGAAAATAATTGCTTGAATGTAGTAAATACACATCTTGGTCTAAATAAAATAGAGAGATTCAAGCAAATAGATGAAATACTAGATTTTGTAAAAAATATAAATGGGAAAGGTAAAAATATAATCTGTGGAGATTTCAACGAAAAAAACTTGAGTATAAATAATTTCAATGATGCTTCAGTACAATTAAAAAAGGACAATTATCCTACATTTAGTAAAAGTAGAATAGATTATTGCTTTGTGGATAAGGGTTTAATTGTGAATTCATATGAAGTCGGCGATGTGTATATGTCAGATCATTTTCCTATTATAGTAGATTTTGAATTATAATATAGTATTAAAAGGGTAGTCACAAAATTTGCAGCTACCCCTGTGATTATTTACTAGCCAATATTATATTTTTATCCAATGTGTATTTTATTAAATAGTTCGACATATTTTCAAATTTTATATCAAATTCGCTTTCGTCAAATAGCATATAAAGCGCAAATAAATTTGCTTCTCTCTCAGCATCTAAGTCCTCAGCCTCGAAATTATTTACTCCTTTATGACCTAAAACTATATGACCAAGCTCGTGGGCACATAATATCTGTTTAGATTTTTCCATGTAATTGCAATTAATTGTAATAAATGGATAATCTCCAGAAGCATATGCAAAAAAAGCTTTAAAGCTAGGGTTGGTTTTTATTTGATTTACGTTAATATCCATTTGTTCACAAATTTCAAAAGGATTATTTGTGTTATATCTTATTTTTAAATTCTCAACAGCCTGTTTGATTTTATTACTCAATAAGTTACCTCCCTCTGATAATTTACTTATCATCTAATAATCTTATTTATTTTTGTATTTATAGCTGATTATTTCGATTTGGTGTAATAATTCATTGGCGAATTCTATTATCTCCTCGTCTGATAATTTTGTCGCATCGTAGCCGCCGTATGCCATAACAGTAGGCAATTTTAGTATAAATTCCATCGCAGCTTTAGCGTCTTTAAATTCAGTTGGAGGTTTAGGGTTGCGACCAAGTAAGTAATCTGTTGATACATCAAAATAATCGGCTATTTTAGTAAGTGTAGTTTGATCGGGAAATCTTCTACCTTGTTCATACATACCTATTGTACTACTTGAAATTCCTAAAATTTTGCCCAGCTTAGATTGGCTGAGGTTTTTAGATGTTCTTAGATTTTTTAGATTTTGTCCAAACATAATTTTTACCTCCTTTGCTAATAATTTACTTCTTCTATAAATATATTAACACGAAATGTGTATAATTTTCAAATAAATAAACACAAAAAGAATAGGAATATATTTACAAACACTATCGGAGGTGCTATTATATAAACATACACAATATGTGTGTTATATTAAAAAAATACACGTATTGTGATTGAAAGAAGATTTAACTGGAGGTAAAAAAATGAGTATATACCTAGAGGAATATAAATTTTTTGTACCGAACAGCGAGAAGAAGTTACTCGACATCGAAGTAAGACATATATTTTATAGGAGCTTATACATGGAGCTTCATCTAATGGATGGGGGCAATTACAGGTTGTTTTATAATTTTGCGATTAGACCAAACGACCTAGTTAGAATTATGGAGAATTTTGTGAGGGAAAATTCAGATTATAGTAAAAGTTCATTTGGTGATATTTTAGCTAGTGAGGATTTTATTAAAGTGATTAGGAAATTTCAACCAGTTGTCGAAAAAATTATCGGTCAGGAGGATGTAGATAAATTGATTCGACTACTTGAGCAATTTCCATTAAAACAAAGCGCAAAAAAATATAAAAGCGATAGTGATTGCACATATATATCAAATATATATACTGAAAATGACGGAAGTAAGTACATATGTTGGCGTGATATTCCAGATGAATGGAGCGCTTTGAGGGATATAATAGTAATTTTATTAAACTATGTGGAGGATAATAGAGGGAAATATTCTCCAAAATAAAAATTTAAATGAGGATAAATAATTGTAGTATAATAATTCTTAGTTAAATGTATATTATGTAAGATATTTGGATATAAACTAAATAGCATAATAATGAGCGGAAAATATATTCAAGCGAGGAGAATTATATGGATAAGATATTAGATATACTACAAAAGTATTATGGGTATAAGACCTTCAGAAAAGGTCAAGAGAAAATAATTAATAGTATTTTAAGTGGAGAGGACGTTCTAGCTATAATGCCAACAGGTGGCGGGAAGTCGCTTTGTTATCAAATTCCTGCCTTATGTATGGAGGGCATTACTATAGTGATATCACCGTTGATATCGCTTATGAAGGATCAAGTGGACACTTTAAATACTATGGGTATTGAAGCTAGTTATATAAATAGTTCGTTATCTGTAAGTGATTATAATAATGTTTTAAAAAATATATTAGACAATAAATGTAAAATATTATATATTGCTCCAGAGAGACTGGAAAATATAGATTTTTTAAATATTATAAAAAATAAAAATATCTCTCAAATTGCAATAGATGAAGCTCATTGTATATCTCAATGGGGCCATGATTTTAGGGTATCGTATAAGAAAATACCTTATTTTATAAATAATTTAGACAATAGACCTATAGTTACTGCATTTACAGCGACTGCATCAGAAGAGGTTAGACAGGATATCCTAAAGATGCTAGGTCTTGTAAATCCTAAGGTGTATATAACAGGATTTGATAGAGAAAATTTATACATAAACATAGTTAAATCTTCTGCCAAAAATAAATATTTATTAGAATACATAGAAAATCATAAATCAGAAAATGGGATAATCTACGCTGCAACTAGAAAAGAAGTTGAGAAAATTTATGAAGGTCTTTCAAAACGAGATATAGGCGTGCTTAAATACCATGGTGGTATGTCTAATGACGATAGAAAGACAAGCCAAGATAAATTCATAAATGATGAAGTCAACATAATGGTCGCAACTAATGCTTTTGGTATGGGAATTGACAAACCTGATATAAGATGGGTCATCCACTATAATATGCCACAGAGCATAGAGAACTACTATCAAGAGATAGGTAGGGCAGGTAGAGATGGGCAAAAGAGCGAGTGTATATTGCTTTTTTCACCGGTAGATGTACATACGCAGAAGTATTTAATAGACATAAGTACAGAAAATATATCTAGAAAATCGATTCAATACGATAAATTGCAGCAGATGGTCGATTTAGTTTATAGCAACTCCTGCTATAGAAAAAGTATATTAGAGTATTTCGGTGAAACAGTAGACGTAGATTGTGATAATTGCAGCAATTGCTTGAGCGAAGGTGTAATAATAGATAAGACGCTAGATGCACAGAAGGTTATTTCGTGTGTTTTTAGAATGAAAAGAAATTTTGGAATAATAATGATAGTAGATGTGCTTAGAGGATCTAAGAATAAAAAGGTCTTAGAAGCTGGATTTGATAAATTGAGCACTTATGGAATAATGAAGGATTATTCTAATGAAGAGCTAAAGAACTTTATAAATACTTTAATATCTCATGGATTTTTAGATATAAGAGAAAATCCAGGTGCTAGGGGAAGTTTTCCAACAGTATATTTAAACAAACAATCCATGAGAGTACTAAAAGGCGAGATAAAGGTTGAATTTAAAGAGGTCAAGGTGGCTAAAGAATCTAGAGAGAAAAATGAATTATTTGAAATACTGTCTGATTTAAGAAGATCTATAGCGGCAAATGAGAAAATAGCTCCTTACATGGTATTTGGAGATGCTACTTTAATTTCAATGGCGAACAGTTATCCGACTACAGAAGATGAAATGCTAAATATTTCTGGTGTCGGTCAAATTAAGTATCAAAAATACGGCAGACAATTTATAAGCGTAATTGAAAAATATATGTCGGATAAAAATATAGACAAAGAATCAATAAATAAAAACGAAGCTAAAAGCTCTAAAGAAGACGAACAATTCTTCGAGGTAGATACAGATAAGGATTTATATGAATTGCTCAAAAAGCTAAGAGCTAAATTTGCGAGAAAGGAAAATCTACCATACCATATGGTAATGCCTAAAAATACCTTAAAAGAAATCAGCGGTAGATATCCACTCGAATTAGACCAGCTAAACGACATCTCAGGGATGGGACCTAAAAAAATCGAAAAATACGGACAAGAGATAATAGATACAGTAAAACAGTACGTCGAACAAAACGATATAAAAGTAGAGTGGAAGGACAAAAAAAGAAAGAAGCTAATACTAGATGGAGAGAGCAGAAAGCCTAAAGAAATAGCTCTAGATTTATTAAACCAAGGAATCGATATGAGAAAAGTAGGCAACGATTTAGAGGTATCAGTTTCTACTATTTTAGGATATGTATACGATTATATAAAAGAGAAAAATGAGCTTCACTTTAAATTTGATCCAACGATATATTATTGCGAGGATGAAAAGGAATTGATTGAAGAAAGTATAAAAAAACACGGAGAAGAAAAAATACGTGAAATAAAACAATCTCTTCCAGACTACATCAAATACGAAAGTATAAGAGCTGTTATTATTGAAAAATATATAAGCTAAAGCAGAAAAAAGGCGGACTTTAAAAAGCTCGTCTTTTTTAGTATTATAAAAATATAATTTAATGAGAATGAAAGGAATTGTATTTTTATGGATTATCAAAAAATTATAGATTTTAGGAATAACTCTGAAGGCTTCACAATGGTCAATGGTATAAAAATAACTAAAGTTTCAGAAGGATATGCAGAAGGCGAGATTGAAATAACTGATAATCATCTTAATATGTCTAAGGGAATTCATGGAGGATGTATATTTTCTCTAGCAGATTCAGTTGCAGGGTCAGCAGTTTGGTCTAGAGGAAAAAAAGCCACAACCAGTAACAGCAATATAAGCTTTTTGAGACCAACCTTTGGTGTAAAAAAATTAATAGCAAAAGCCAAAGAGGTTAAATATGGTAAAAATCTTTTAGTATATGATGTCGATGTAGAAGATGAAAAAAATAGACTTATAGCTAGAGCCACAGTAACATATTTTAATTTAAAAGAAGATTTAAATTTATAGTGTATATGAAATTATAAAAATAACAATAAAATATATTTAAGCTATTTAAAAAAATTGATTTAGTAGTATAATTAGAACTGTAAAAAAAATAAATTATATTTATCTAAAGTTTTTTTAGTGATATAATTCCTTATGTGTCAAAAATATCTTTAGTCTAGTATAAAATTTTAATAGGAGTGAGGGTGTTAATTATGAAATTAAAAAAAGCATTGGCTTTGATTATAATATGTGCGTTTATATTAACTGGATGCAACAGTGACAAGAAGTACAATGAATATATGGATAGTGGAGAACAAGCAGTTAGACAAGAACAATATCAAGATGCATTAGACTATTTTGAATCAGCACTTGATGAAAAAGAAGGAGATGCAGAAGCTACTTCTCTACACGAACAAGTAGAAAAAATTATACAAGTAGAAGCAAAAATGAAGGCTAAATTGTATGAAGAAGCTATTGATCTATGTGATGAAATATTAGCAAGTAAAAGTGAAAGTACAGTAGGAATAGATGCTGCTAAGAAATTAAAGGAAGAATGTGAAAAATTAAAAGAAGAGCAAGAAAATTTAACTTTTAAAGAAGACATACAAAAAAGAATAAGCGAAGTTAAAGAGCTTATGAAAAAAGAAGAATATATGAATGCTAAAGTTAAAATAGGATACATAATGGATGATATTTCTGACAAGGCAAATTATTCAAATGAATTAAAGGAATGTGAAGAACTACTTAAAACATGTAATCAAAAATTAGATGAGATTTCTAAAAAGAAAGAAGCAGAGAAACAACAATCAGCAACTGATAATAAAAAAGAAAATACTACTAATAAAAATGATAGCAACAAAGATGCAAATGATAACAACAATACTAGCAATAGCGACACTTATAAAATAGACTTTAATGATGAATTAAAGAAACAAATAGCAGTTGCAGGAGCAGCATATGTAGAATTTTATTTTGAATACGGTGAAGATACAGCTCCAAGCAAATTTGCTGAAAAAGCTTATGAAGATACAGAAAATGATACTCCTTTAGGAGAATATAAGGAACAAGGAAAAACAATATTTATGAATGCATTCAAAGAAGCATTTGAAGCTACAGGAAATGAATATTATTAAAATTCAATAATGTATTTTTAAATTGAGAAATATTAAAAGCATATTATTTACAAGAAAAATTGTAGTGATATGCTTTTTTTATATTAGTTGACAATTTACAAATATTAAACTATATTTAAAATGAATTTCATACTAATATAATATGAAATATCAAATTTAATAAATCGTGGGGTGAGCGCTATGGAAAATAAATATGCGAAAGATGTTGAACAGAATAAAAATAGAGAAGAAAGACTAGTAGATTATGATTATAAAACAAATTTTAAATTTCAAGTAGTAAAAGTCAAAGAAAAAAATCATAAAGAGGAGATAGAAACAATAATAGGAGAATTTCCATTAGCTTTAGTTATAAATGGAGAGTATTCTAATACATTTTTGTGTACACCAGAAAATTTAGATCAATTAGTGGCTGGATTTTTGATGACTAAAGGCATTATAAAATGTAAATCAGATATAAAATCAATAGAAATCGATTTTGGAAATAGGGTTGCAAATGCAGTCGTAGAAAAAGACAAAGTACTTGATAAGGGAAAGAGATTTTATCTAAATGATTTAGATTATGTAGATTTAAAACCTATTGAAAATACAAATGTAACTGTAAAAGTAAGCGATATATACTTAGTTATGAAAGAAAACTTGACATCTTCTGATCTATTTAAAAATACTGGTGGAGTACATAGTGTTGCTATTTACGACAATCAAGAGCTTATAACAATTAAAGAAGATGTAGCTAGACACAATGCTATGGATAAAGCTATAGGAGATTGTGTTTTAAATGATATAAATTTAAAAGATAAAATAATATTTGTAAGTGGAAGAATATCTTGTGAAATGATTTTGAAGGCTGCAAAATCAGTTATTCCTATAGTTATTTCTAAGTCAGCTCCAACTAATTTATCTGTTGAAATTGCAAAAAAATTAAATATAACTTTGGCTGGATTTGTTAGAGGAGAAAGGATGAATATATACACTAATCCACAGAGAATAATTTTTGAATAAAAATTAA
>NZ_JALEXO010000139.1 GCF_022780145.1 Intestinibacter sp. | reverse complement strand
AAATTGCAAAATTAGCTGGAGTTTCTCGTGCCACAGTATCTAGATATTTAAACGACGGATATGTAAGTGAAGAAAAAAGAAAAATAATAGCAAAAGTTATAGAGGAAACTGGATATACACCTTCTGCACAAGCGAGAGTATTACGTACTAAAAAAACTAAGTTAATAGGTGTAATAATACCGAAAATAGATTCACAGGCTGTGAGCAGAGAAGTTCTAGGCATAAATGAAACTTTATCTAAATCAGGATATCAAATTATCCTTGCCGATACATTTAACGACGAGCATAAGGAATTGGAATACCTAAAGATTTTTCAAAATAATCAAGTAGACGGAATTATTTTGATAGCTACAGTATTTACAAATCAACATAAGAAGTTATTGAAAAAGCTAAATATTCCAGTTGTAATAGTTGGGCAATACTTAAAGGGATATTCCTGTATATACAATGATGATTACAATGCAGCTAAAGATATAACTAAGGTTTTGATAGGAAAAGGCAGAAAAAAAACAGGCTATATAGGAGTCAATCCAAATGATGAAGCAGCAGGAAAGTCGAGATGTCAAGGTTATATAGACGCACTAAAGGAAAATGGAATAAAAGCTAATGAAGAATTAATGAAAATAGCAAAATTCAGTCTAGATGATGGATATTTAAAAGCAAAGGAACTTATTGATAATAATCCTGATATAGATTCACTATTCTGTGCAACAGATAACATTGCTATCGGAGCGATGCAATATCTAAAGGAATGTGCTAAGAAAATACCAGAGGATATATCCATAGTAGGATTTGGGCATACAAATGTATCTAAAATAATAGAACCTAAATTGACGACAGTACATTTTCATTACAAAACATCGGGAATAGAAGCTGCAAATATCATTGTAAACATGATTGAAAATCAAGATAAGATTATAAGAGATGTGAAAATGGGATATGAAATAATTGTTCAAGAATCAACGAATTAAATATTAAATAGGCACTTATTCTGAGAGAGTGGGTGCTTTTTATTTTGTAAATAAAAAAATAAATATTTATATGGATTGAATTTTTAATGTATAGATATACAAAAGTATATTTATAAATAAATATGAGATTGATTTCATATATAAAACACAAAAATAAATATGAATATAGATATAATGCAATGAGAAATATGGAAAATAATCCAAAAAAACCTTTGATATAATTAAAATAACGTGCTACAATAATTTTAAGAAATATGAGAACGATACCACAAAAGGGAGGAAATATTATGGACTATGGTGTTATAGCTAAAGAAATTTATGAAAAAATAGGTAAAAAAGAAAATATCGTATCAGCAGCTCATTGTGCTACAAGATTAAGACTTGTAATAGCTGACAATTCAAAATGTGACAAGAATGCAATTGAGAATATAGAAGGAGTCAAAGGTGTATTCGAGGCATCAGGTCAATTGCAAATAATACTTGGAACAGGTGTAGTAAACAAGGTTTTCAAAGAGCTAATAGATTTAGCGGGTATAACAGAAGCATCTAAAGAGGAAGCTAAAAAAGCAGCTACTTCAAAACAAAATGTATTTATGAGAGCGATTAAAACTCTAGGAGATGTATTCGTACCAATTATACCAGCAATCGTAGCAAGTGGTCTTTTAATGGGACTTTTAGAAGGATTATCTAAAGTATGGCCTCAAATGGCTAACTCAGGAACTTATACAGTTATACATTTATTCAGTAATGCAGCGTTTGTATTTTTACCAATATTAATAGCAGTAAGTGCAGCTAAGGTATTTGGAGGAAATATATTCTTAGGAGCAGTTATAGGTATGATTATGATTCATAGCGATTTACTTAATGCTTGGAGTGTAGCAGGTATGGCTGCGTCAGATATTCCGACAGCAAGTGTTTGGTTTGGACTTTATGATATTAACTTAGTAGGTTATCAAGGACATGTTATTCCAGTAGTAATTGCAGTATGGTTTATGTCTACAATCGAAAAGAAATTACATAAGATTGTTCCAGAAATGATAGATTTATTTGTAACACCATTAGTTACAGTATTAGTTACAGGATATTTAACATTAACAGTGTTTGGGCCAATTTTCTCAACATTAGAAAATGGAGTACTTGGATTTGTTCAAACATTAATAACATTACCATTTGGTGTGGGAGCATTTTTAGCAGGAGCAGTATATGCGCCAACAGTAGTAATAGGTGTTCA
>NZ_JALEXO010000100.1 GCF_022780145.1 Intestinibacter sp. | reverse complement strand
TATCCTTTTTGTGATAAACTCTTTATTAAAACAGCTGATAAACATATAGCTCCTAGTGCATCTAATGTTTGGTACCCTTGTAGTATCCCTTCACTAAATACATTTTGAATAGCTGCCTCTTCTAAATTTCCTATTGGATTTATTATACCTACAGCTATTATTAATAATAGACAAACTAATAATGCAGGCGTTAAATAAGATCCTATTATATCTACTACTTTAGATGGTTTTATAGTTAAAACTAGCGTTATACTAAAGAAAATTATCGAAAATAGTAGAGAATTGAAATTAGGCATAAGTGAAGCTATACCCATCTCAAAAGTCGTAGCAGCTGTTCTAGGTATCGCTAGAAGCGGTCCTAAGCATATCATTATAGCTGCTCCTAAAATAAGCGCAAATTTCTTGCCTGCCCTCTTAAACACTATTTCTGTATCCCCATTTGATTTAGCTGATGCCAGTATTGCAAGCAACGATAAACCTACATCTGCAATTATAAACCCTAAAAACCCTATTAAGAATTTCTCTCCAGTTATTACTCCTAAATACGGCGGAAATATTAAATTCCCCGCCCCAAAAAACATCGCAAATAGAGCAAAACCAGTTATAATTATGTCTTTGTTTTTTGTAGTCATGTTATTCCTCCTATGATGTCTCGTTGATTAGTCTATTATACCTAGATTTTATATAATAGTCAATAAAATAAAAATATATCTAATATTTTAATTTTACTGATAATTTTATATATATAGCAAAATCAACATTGCAAAAGATAAAGACATTAGAAATTTTTATATACTAAAAAACTGGCTTTAAATTTTTTATTTAAAACCAGTCTGCATAATTTATTTTATTATTTTATATCTTCAGGAACTTCTAGAGTTATCTTTCCTATTTTACCTTCTCTAAATTCATTTAAAACAGTTTTTGCTATTCTAGTATAGTCAAGTTCATTTTTACCTAAGATAAACCCTCTTTTTCTTCCTATCATCTCCATAGTTTCTAGAGGTTCTTCACCTAGAGAGTCTAATTTGTATCTAGCCTTTAGCTTCTCTGGTTCTATCTCAGACATCTTTTCTATGAATTTTAACCCTAAAGTATCAATATCTAGTATTTCGTCCTTTATAGCCCTTGTAAAGGCTAAATTTAAAGCTATATTTTGATCCTCGAATTTAGGCCAAAGTATACCTGGTGTATCTAAAAGCTCTAAATCTCCTTTAAGCTTTACCCATTGTTTTCCCTTTGTTACACCTGGTCTATCTCCAGTTTGTGTGCTTTTTCTTCCTGTTAATTTATTTATAAGTGAAGATTTTCCGACATTAGGTACACCGACTATCATAACTCTTATAGCTCTTTGTTTTCTGCCTTTTTCTTTAAGTGCGTCCATTTTTTCTTTAGTTACGTTTTTACACTCTTCTACAATTTTATTAACTCCGCTTCCTCTTAGAGTGTCTACTGGTATAGCCTTTATACCCTTGCTTTGATAGTAGCTAATCCATCTGTTTAATTTATTTTTGTCTGATAAATCGCTTTTATTTAAAACTACTACTCTAGGTTTATTTTTAGCTAATCTATCTATATCCGGGTTTTTACTACTTAGAGGTATTCTCGCATCTAAAAGCTCTATAACGACATCTACAAGCTTTAAGTTGTTTTGAACCATTTCCTTTGTCTTTTTCATATGTCCTGGATACCAATTTATATGTAGATTGTCGTCTCTTAAATATTCGTCGTATTCTCTTGTCATGTTATCACTTCCTTTTTTAATTATTTTCCGTTTAATTTATAATCATTTATATTATTTCCAATAACTTATGTATTTATCAATATATTTTCCCATATAAGACAAAAAGGAAAGCTCTAACGAGATTTCCTTTTATTTTAATAAAGACTTATTATCTTTTGTTTCTTGCTTCTTTAACTTTAGCAGCTTTACCAGTTCTAGTTCTTAAGTAATTGATCTTAGCTCTTCTTACTTTACCTCTTCTAGTAACTTCGATTTTTTCTATTTTTGGTGAATGAACTGGGAAAGTTCTTTCTACACCAACGTTGAAAGATATTTTTCTTACAGTGAAAGTTTCTCTATTTCCTCCACCTTGTCTTTTTATTACAACACCTTCAAATACTTGTATTCTTTCTCTTTTTCCTTCTATGATTTTAACGTGTACTTTTACAGTGTCCCCAGGTCCAAAGTTAGGAACTTCGTTTTTTAATTGTTCTTGTTCTAAAGCTTTTATTAATTCGTTCATTTTTCCTCCTAATATTTCATAGACGTTCTTAATTACTGACCAATGTAACAGAGGAACGCCCGTAGTCTCAACTTTTTTTATTATACTATAAAATATTATTTCTTACAATACTTTTTATATAAATCTTTTCGTCTTTTTTTAGTTATTTCAATAGACTGTTCTTTTCTCCACTCGTCTATTTTTTGGTGGTTGCCAGACAATAAAATATCTGGAACCTTAAGTCCCATAAATTCTCTAGGTCTCGTATATTGAGGGTATTCTAGTAGATTATCTTCAAATGATTCATCTTCAAATGACTCGTTTTGGTTTAATACTCCTGGAATAAGTCTAGCAACAGCATCTACAAGTATAAGCGCAGGAAGCTCTCCTCCAGTAAGTACGTAGTCTCCAACTGATATCTCATCTGTAACTATCAAATCTATTATTCTCTCATCTATGCCTTCATAATGTCCACACAGCAAAATAATATCATCTTCTCTAGAAAATCCCTTCACTATACCTTGATTTAAAACCTTGCCCTTAGGAGTCAGATACACAACTCTAGGGTTTTGTATATTATGAGTCTTAAGTATATGCTTATATGTATCGTAAATAGGCTGAGGAGTCATAAGCATCCCTGCTCCTCCGCCAAAAGGATAATCGTCAACCTTTTTATGTTTATTTGCTGAGAAATCTCTAATATTGTAAACAAATACCTCGATTATTCCCTTTTCTATAGCTCTTTTCATTATACTCTCACCAAAGTATGAATTAAATATCTCTGGAAAAAGCGTCATTATATGAAATCTCATTTTACCACCTAATCAAGCATTCCCTTTATAGGATCTATTATCATTTTATTTTCATCTAAATCTATAGTTGGCACGAATTTTTCAATTGATGGTATTAAGTATTCTTTATCTTTAGATGCTACTACATAGACGTCGTTTACAGCATGTTGCAGTACATCTTTGACAACTCCTACCTTCTCACCGTCTACTGTAAAAACATCCATTCCTATTAAGTCTGCTATAAAAAATTCGTCTTCTTCTAATTCTACAGATTCTTCTCTAGGGATGTACATATTTTTAGTTTTTAACTTCTCAGCCATCTCTATAGAATCAATGCCTTTTATTTTCATAATAACCATGTTACCTTTATATCTAACTCTCTCAACCTCGTATTTAGTATTTAGACCTTTTTCTAAATAAAAATACTCTAAGTCGTCGAAACGATATATGTCATTTGTATATGGGTAAACACGCACTTCACCCTTTAAACCTTGTGTATTTACTATTTGTCCTATTCTAAAAACAGTTAACTTATCAGCCATCTTCTCACCTCTTTTGTCATTTTTAGTATATACAAAAAGGACTAGGTATATACCTAATCCTTTTTATACTATCTCAAGAGAAACCTTAAGGTGCTCTTTATTTCCAGCAGATTTTAACACAGTTCTAATAGCCTTAGCTATTCTCCCTTGTTTTCCTATAACCTTGCCCATATCATCTTGAGAAACTGAAAGCTTTAGGATTATTTCACCCTTTTTCTTAGTTTCTTCAATGCTCACCTCATCAGGATTATCAACTAGAGCTTTGACAATATCTAATACTAGCTCTTTCATATTTTCCATCTCCTAAAATGTTACATATAAACTAATTTTAGTTTATTATTTTTCTATTATTCCTTGGCTTTGTAATAATTTTTTAACTGTATCTGTAGGTTGAGCTCCAACTTTTAACCATTTGTTAGCTTTTTCATCGTTTATTTTTATTTGTTTTGGTTCTGATACTGGATTGTAGTATCCTATTTCTTCTATGAATTTTCCATCTCTTGGTGCTCTAGAATCTGCAACTACTATTCTGTAGAAAGGTTTTTTGTTAGCACCCATTCTTTTTAATCTTATTTTAACTGCCATTTTATATACCTCCGAAAATTTTTCTATTTTAGTTTTTAATTTATTTATTTAAAGAAAGGAAGTCCGGGAAAACCGCCTCTTTTCTTCATACCCTTACCACCAGAAGTAAACATCTTCATCATTTTTCTCATTTCAGTTAATTGTTTTATTAGTTTATTTACTTCTTGTACACTTGTTCCACTACCTTTTGCTATTCTTCTCTTTCTTGATGCATTAAGTATTTGTGGATTTCTTCTTTCTTCGACTGTCATAGATTGTATTATGGCTTTTATTCTGTTCATTTCCTTGCCATTCATATCTACATCGCCGATTTGATTTTTTAAATTTCCCATTCCTGGAATCATTCCAAGTATTTTTTCCATAGAACCCATTTTTTGGATTTGTTCCATTTGATCTAGGAAGTCTTCAAAATCAAATTCTTGTTTTTTAAGCTTATCTCCTAGAGCTTTGGCCTTTTCCATGTCCATTGTCTCTTGAGCTTTTTCGATTAAACTAAGGACATCTCCCATGCCTAATATTCTAGAAGCCATTCTATCTGGATAAAAAGGCTCTAAATCATCTAGCTTTTCACCCATACCTATAAATTTTATAGGTTTTTGTGTTACAGCCCTGATTGAAAGTGCTGCTCCACCTCTAGTATCACCATCTAATTTAGTAAGTACAACTCCGTCAATGCCTAAAATCTCATCGAAGCTTTCAGCCACATTTACTGCATCCTGCCCTGTCATTGAATCGACTACTAAAAGTATTTCATGTGGTTTAACATCTGCTTTTATAGATTTTAATTCATTCATCAATTCTTCATCTACATGAAGACGACCTGCTGTATCTATTATAACTAAATCATTGTTGTTTTTTATAGCGTGACTAACTCCTGCTTTTGCAATATTAACTGGATTTTCTTTGTCGCCCATATTAAATACTTCTATATCTAAACTTGAACCGACAACCTCTAATTGTTTTATTGCAGCTGGTCTATATACGTCACAAGCTACAAGTAGTGGTTTCTTTCCTTGTTTTTTGAAATATCCACCGATTTTACCAGCTGTAGTTGTCTTACCTGCCCCTTGCAAACCTACCATCATTATAATTGTAGGTGGCTTAGAAGCTATCGAAATTTTACTTTGGACATCTCCCATCAAAGCAGTAAGCTCTTCATTAACTATCTTTATAACATGTTGTGCTGGAGTTAAGCTTTCCATAACCTCTTGTCCAACACATCTCTCTTGCACTTTTTTTACAAAATCTTTTACGACTTTAAAGTTTACATCGGCTTCAAGTAATGCAAGTTTTACTTCTCTCATAGCTGCCTTTACATCTTTTTCTGTAAGTTTTCCTTTTGATCTTAACTTACCAAGAGCACCTTGCAATTTATCAGATAAACCTTCAAATATCATTTTAACAACTCCCTACATATTTCTTCTATATTTTCTAGCTTAGGGATTAAATCAGCACAATCTCTATTGTGCAATAAATCTTCTTTAATGTCAATAATTTTCTCCCCAATAGATTTAAGGAATTTTTCTTGGTCTTTTGACTTAGCTACTAAATGTAGTTTACTTTCGTATTCTCTAAGTATTTTTTCTGAACGCTTTAATGTGTCGTAAACTCCTTGTCGTGATACACCTAAATTTTCACTGATTTCTCCCAAAGAATAATCTTCTTCATAGTAAAGAGATACCATTTCTCGTTGTTTATCAGTAAGCAATTCTTTATATTGCTCAAATAATAACCC
>NZ_JALEXO010000097.1 GCF_022780145.1 Intestinibacter sp. | reverse complement strand
CAAATATTGAGCCTTCAAGAGCGTAATTTACCTTGCCGTCAAGCCCCCACGCTATAGTAGTTACAAGCCCATTTTCTGAGAAAACTGGTGTTTCTCCTGTGTTCATAAGCATGAAGCAGCCTGTTCCATATGTATTTTTTGCCTCACCTGATTTGAAGCAGGTTTGACCAAATAGGGCTGCCTGTTGATCTCCCGCTGCTCCTGCTATCGGAATTTCTCCTCCTAAAAACGCAGAGTCGCAGTATCCATAGATTTCACTAGATTGTTTGACCTCTGGAAGCATTGATTTTGGAATATTTAATTCCGCCAAAATCTCGTCGTCCCATTTCAATTCTTTAATATTAAAAAGCATAGTTCTAGAAGCATTTGAATAATCAGTCACATGAACCTTGCCTTTAGTTAGTTTCCATATAAGCCAAGTTTCAACTGTACCAAATAATAATTCTCCCTTTTCAGCTCTCTCTCTGACGCCTTCTACATTGTCTAAAATCCATTTTAACTTAGTCCCAGAAAAATAAGCGTCTATTATAAGACCTGTTTTTTCTCTAAATTTATCTGTAAGACCCTTTTTTTTAAGCTCGTCACAGTATTCAGAAGTTCTTCTGCACTGCCAAACTATAGCGTGATAAACAGGTTCTCCAGTATTTTTGTCCCAAACTATAGTAGTTTCTCTTTGGTTAGTTATCCCTATAGCCGCTATATCATCTGCAGTCGCACCAATTTTCGCCATAGCTTCAACTGCCACCCCTAGCTGAGATGACCATATTTCATTTGCATCGTGCTCTACCCACCCAGGCTTTGGAAAATATTGAGTGAATTCCTTTTGTGCCACACTGATTACTTGACCCTTTTTATCGAATAATATACATCTATTGCTAGTCGTACCAGCATCTAACGCCATAATATATTTACTCATAGCTTCTCCTTTCATATGCATTGTAAATAACAATTATATTTATATATTATTATAGTTTACAATGTAAGAAATTTATACAAAAAAACTGAATCCTATTGAATTTGGACTCAGTTCTTTATTTTTATTAATCTAAAAGCTGATTGATATCATATAAAACGTCTAATAAAAAATTATCTAGCTTATCTATAGATCTATTGTATAGAAAATCTGGTATTTCATAAAATGCCTCAGCTATACTGCCTGCTATAGCAGCTATCGTATCACTGTCACCACCTATTGATATCGCCTTTGATATTACACTGCAGAAATCCTCTCCTTCTAGAAATGCTGTTATTGCTTGCGGAACAGAGCCTTGACAGCTTACATCAAATTTATAGGTCGGTCTGATTTCATCTAAAGTAAAATCTAATTTGTAATACTTAGATACATAGTTTCTTATATCCTCCTTAGTGGCTCCGTTTCTAAGTAAAAATATGCATCCAGCTACCGATTTTGCTCCCTTTATACCTTCAACATGATCGTGTGTTATTTTTGCAGATATCTCAGCTAAAAGCTCTGCTTCTTCTAGAGAATTTGCAATCCATCCACAATACGCAACTCTCATAGCAGAACCGTTTCCCCAGCTGTTGTATGGCTTAGGATTTTCAGAACATATCCACTTTACAAAGTTTCCTCCATAGCCTGCATATGGGTATCTTCCTCCGAAATCCTGCATATTTTTTTGTATAGATAAATACAACTCATCTTGTATATCCTTGTGTCCTATTATATCAGGCGATTTTTTATCTTTAAGCACATTGTAAATTCCCTTTGCAACAGCTAAAGCCATCACAGTATCGTCTGTAAACTCACTTCTTTTATTTATCAATTTCTTGCTATCTAAGCAGTATTTTATATTATTAAACTCATATGTAGAACCAGCTATATCCCCAATTATTGTTCCATACATTTTATACATCTAATCACATCCTTTTTTATATTTTATCAAAAATTTCCTATCTTAAATGAAAAAGCCCTATAAAATATACTCGATATTCTACAGGGCTTTCATTTATTTGGAGGTATTAATTATTTTCTTCTGCACGACTATCGATTTCATCCCAAAGCTTTATCATAGCATCGGCAAATACTAGCTCTTTTCCAGTCCATCCATAAAGTATATTAGTTCTGTATCCATACTCTGGAACCACTACATTTTTGTAGCCAGCTGTTTGGATTGAGAATACATTTACTTTAGGATTTACATATTTTCTATAATCCTCGATTAATTTCGCTACATCAACATATCCTATATATCTATCTATACAATATCCTTGATCTTTGTATTCTTCAATGCCTTTTGATGTACCATAAAGACTGCCATGACCTGCTTGCATATCTGAATATATGAAGATATTATCCCAATGCTGCTTTTTATTTATCGCATCTCTGAAAAATATCCATACACCATTTTCTGTAGCAAATCCTACATCTTTTCGTGCTGATTTAGACATATGTTTAGATTGAGTTAAGATGCCAGTTCTTTTTGAAACTGGATACTCTATCAATTCGTCGCCGAAGGCGAATACATGTCCATCATCAGAGTTTACAGCTCCTATCATTGAGCTTAGGTTGTCGATTTCCCCAACTGTAACTTTCCCAAATTCTGATGTGCAAGTTCCCCAGGCGGAGCCTGAATTATCTGATAGAAACGCTGATTTACCCTTTAACTTAGGTAAATTATCACACGCAATATCCAGACATTCATTTAATCCATCTAAAATTACACCCTTATTATTGATCCCACGATCTCTTTCTACAGCCTTATAAGCACTCATATATCTAAATGGAAATTGTTTGCCTCCTCTAACGCCCTTTTTCAAGTTTTCCATAATTTCTCTAGTTTTTTCTAAATCATCTATCTCCTTAAAAATTCCTCTTAAATTTCTAAGAAGCGCCATATGATTCATTTTTATAGTATCTAAAATTTCAATCCACGACTTGCCACCTGCTCTTAAATTTTCCCAAGTCAAATCGTTTTGTTCGACCTGTATATTGCCAGTTTGCATAAGCTCATCTATAATCTTACTATTTGCATGAGTTATTCTAACTGCATCTATCACGCCTATTTCCTTATTTTTATATTTTTTTAATTCATAGGCACGAGCCTTTTCTAATCTCTTTTTTATTGATTTTTTTAAAATTCCTGGTAAATTATTTTTAGATTTGTTTATATATAAGTAGTAAGTCAACTGACTTAACGGATCATCACATCTTCTCATAACACTTTGATTTATCTCATCAAACAGCCCTGGATGTTTTTCAGTAAACTCAGCTCTATACTTTGACATAGCTGCTCTTACCATTATTACTTGAGGATTTAATCTCATAAAATAATCCTCTCTCAAGGTCTTAGCCCATCTCAAAGTCGCTTCAAAATCATACTCCAAAGCATCATCGATAACCTCTTCCATTATTTCCTTAGTAGTTTTATCACTTACTAATGAAATATCAAACATTGAATAAGGTGCAAACAAATGGTGTATCGAATTTCTAATTTCTCTTTTTAAACCTGACTCACAGAATTTCCCATCTATATAATACTGTGGCTCACCAAATATAGATGATGCAGTCACCATCTTCATAGTATCTAAAGGATTTATTTCATAAGAATATCCACCCATAAAGTTTTCTACTCTACCTTTTTCCTTATTAGAATTTTCTTTTGTTATTTTTTTTACTTCTTTGCTCATTTTACTCATATTCCTGGCCTCCTTGAATAAAAACTATACTAGTTGTAAATTTGCACAAAAATACACATCTATACTATGCAAAATCTCTGTTTATTTGCACAAAAATAAAACCAACTAATATCTCTCCAAAAATTATTAAATTTTCTTTTTAAATGAATTACTACGGTATGTACTTTAGAAAAGACCCTCCATATCTTTATGAGTATTTGTAAATACCTACGAATATTGACTATGACTTGTTTTAAAAATTTTATTTAATTTTAATTAATTAAATTTAATTTATATAGACATGCTCATCTCTACTTAACGCATATAGTAGTTCATATCTATATAACACATTAGCGTTTATAAATATTCTTTGAATATGTACTCTTATTCCCTGTATTCGATGAAATCATAGTTCCCGCTATAGGTATATATTTATTTGATTAAGATAGGTCTACGAATACTATCTATGAGAAAATAGTATCAAATTAAATAAACTTAGAAGGTTTATCGATGAACTCATAGATTCCACTATAGACCTTTATTTTTAAATTTTTATATTATGAATTATATCATAGATTTTTATTTTAGCAAGAAAAATTTTTCCATTTTAAACAAATTTCAAAATTTATTATTCTAGCTTTATGTCATTTTTTCAAAACAAAATAGACGGACTTTTTAACAAGTCCGCCATGTATATAATAATTTTTATTTAATTATCGTATTTAACTATTATCACAAATTAGTCTTCAAAATATCCTTCTGGATATAATGGGAATCTAGCAGCTAATGCTCTAGCTTTAGCTTTACATTCGTCTAGAACTTCTTGATTGTCTATGTTTTCAGCTACAGTATTCATGATATCTGCTATTTCTGCCATTTCAGCTGCGCCGAATCCTCTTTCAGATGTTGCAGTAAGACCTATACGAACACCACTTGTTACAGATGGTTTTTCTGGATCGTTTGGTATAGTGTTTTTGTTAACTGTTATACCTATTTTTTCTAGAGTTTGGTCAAATTGTTTACCAGTGATTCCTTTTGGTCTTAAGTCAACTAATACTATATGGTTGTCAGTTCCACCACTTACTATTCTGAAGCCTCTCTTTTCTAGTTCTTTTGCTAAAGTTTTTGCATTGTCTAGAACTCTTTGCATTGTAGCTATAAATTCTGGTTCTCTAACTCTCTTGAACATGTTTGCTTTTGCAGCTATACCATTTATTTGGATAGAGCCTAATGTTCCTGGGAATGTAGCTCTATTTAATTGTTTAGCATATTTTTCTTTACACATTACGAATCCACCTCTAGGACCGCATATTGTTTTAGAGCAAGAAGATGTAGCGAAGTCTGCGTATGGGATTGGTGAAGGGATTACACCAGCTCCTATAAGTCCTGAAATATGAGCCATATCTACTAATAAATAAGCTCCTACTTCATCAGCTATTTCTCTAAATCTCTTATAATCTATTAGTCTTGGATAAGCACTAGCTCCTGCTATTATCATTTTAGGTTTAAATTCTTTTGCCATTTGTTCAACTTGGTCGTAGTCGATTACACCGTCATCATTTACACCATAGTGTTTATAGTTAAATATTTTACTCATAAAGTTTGCTTCTGAACCATGACTTAAATGTCCGCCGTGGACAAGTCTCATCGCTAATATTTTATCCCCTGGGTCTAATACTGCATTAAATGCTGTATAGTTTGCAGTTGCACCTGAATAAGCTTGTACGTTTACATATTCGCAACCGAAAGCTGCTTTAGCTCTTTCTATACA
>NZ_JALEXO010000054.1 GCF_022780145.1 Intestinibacter sp. | reverse complement strand
AATTATTAACCAATTAAAAAGTCTAATACATTCATACCTGTAGAAGTTTGAGCTTTATACAATTCTGTATATCCACAATTTTTACAGCTTATTGTAACAAATTTTTTATTTTGTACGTTAAATACTTTAGAAAAATTTCCTCCTGTTGCTTGGAATTGATCGCTTTCAAACTCTTTACATCCACATTTAGGACAAACATATTCTTTAGTTTCCATATTAAATTCCCCCTATTTTTAATATACTATAATTTTAGCATTACAAGTTGTATTTAACATGGATTTTTAAAAATAGTAATTTATTTGTAACCTTTATAATCTTATATTGCTTTACTTTTTAATTCTTCCAATTGTTGATTTTCGCTATCGATTTTTCTCATTTTTATATAATAGGTAATCATAAGAGGTACGGCTGCTGATATCCATGCAATCGGATCAGCTAAGCATATACCTATATATCCTATAAATCTAGGTAATGTAAATGCAACTAGAGCTCTTGCACATAGTTCAAAAAATCCTGCCATCATAGGTACAAATGATTGCCCCATTCCTTGAAGCGCATTTCTGTACACAAATATAAATCCAAGCGGTATAAAGAACATCGCACTGTAATTTAAAACCTGTTGTGCATAGTTAAAAATTTCTTGAGTTGGATTTTCTATAAATAGCATTACGAAATATTTGCCGAGGCTGAATAATGCAAATGCTGAGATTATACTAGTCACTATTGAAACTACGTTCATTATTCTCATTCCATGTTTTATACGGTCAAATCTTCTAGCACCTAGATTCTGACCTGCATAGGTAGCCATTGTAACTCCGAATGAAATCGATGGTTGCATAACTAATTGCTGTACCTTTGATGCTGCTGTGTAAGATGCTATTACTGTAGCTCCAAATGTGTTTATAGCGCTTTGGACTATAATTATACCTACAGCTGTTACTGAAAATTGCATAGACATCGGTATAGCGATTTTTAAATGTGTAGAATAATAGCTTCTTTCAACCTTAAAATCTTCTTTTTTAAGTCTAAGTATTTTGTATTTACTGTAGCTGTATATTAGACATAATACCGCCGAAACTCCTTGGGCTATATTTGTAGCATATGCTGCTCCTGCAACTCCCATTTTGAAGTTTACTATGAAAACTAAGTCCAAAACTACATTTAAAAGTGAAGCAAGTATCAAGAAGTAAAGCGGAGTCTTACTATCTCCCAAAGCTCTCAATATACCTGCTGACATATTGTACGCTGTTTGAGTTATTATTCCAGCGTAAATTATTGTTATATATATTTTTGCATCATGGTAGATGCTGTCTGGCGTATTCATCATATTTAGAAGTGGATTTATTATTAACAGTGCAATTATAGTGATTATTACAGTTAAAACTATAGTCAATGTGATGTTACTTGCAACTGCTTTTTTTACGCCCTTTTCATCCTTTGCTCCGAATTTTTGCGATACTAATACGGAAAAACCACTTGTAAGTCCTAAAATAAGACCATTTACCAAGAAAAACATGGAGTTACATGCGCCTAATGCTGCAAGTGCGTTAACCCCTACAAATCTTCCTACTATTATAGTATCTACCATACTGTATAGCTGTTGGAATACATTACCTATTAATAGCGGTATTGTAAAGTATATAAATAGCTTCAAAGGATTGCCCTTTGTCATATCATTTGTCATATACATACCTCCCATTTGTATTAATTTAAAATATTTTATCTCAGCTTTTTCAATTTATCTGAGATCTCGTCAAATTCCTTTTCGTATTTTTCCTTTAACTCTTTATCAGTCTCCATACATATCATAGAAATTAAATTGCTTAGTCTATTTTCTAAAATAAGTATTTCATTGCTGTTTTTTTGATCTTCTTCATTTAGTTTTTCTTTATTTTTTTCTTCTATATAACTGTCGTAGTCTCCAGAAAACTGGATTATTTTTTTGTCCTTTATTTCTAAGAAATAATCACAGATATCTTCTATAAAATGCTTGTCATGAGATACCACGATCATCGTTTTTTCTGTATTTTTTAAGGCATCCTCTAGAGATTTCATCGAAATAATATCTAGATAATTAGTCGGCTCATCTAAAATCAGTAGATTATTATCCTCAAGTATTACCTTGCATAATGCGACCTTTACTCTTTCTCCTCCGCTTAAATCTTCTACTTTTTTATAGACATCGTCCTCTCTAAACCCAAATAGACTTAAATTTATTCTTATAAATGTCTCATTATAAGAGGAATTGTACTTTACATTTTCTAAAATAGATTTTTCTTCATTTAATGTATCTTGATTTTGTGAGAAGTATCCTATTTTTACTTTATTATTGATTTTTATGTTTTTACCTCTCAAATTTTCTGTTTTACTTGCATCTATAATTTTTTTAAGTAAAGTCGTCTTTCCACTTCCATTTGCTCCTAATAAAGCTATTTTTTTATTTCTCTTGATTTTAAATGACACGTCTTCAAGAAGCAATTTATCTCCAGCCTTTAGATCTAAATTGTTCACTTCTACTAAATTTTTGCTTACGATTTCCATTCCTTTTTGTATGTTAATTTTAATAGGTTCGATTTCCTTTACCTTCTCTTTTACCTCTAATCTTTCAATTCTAGTAGATATCGCCTTTATATTTTTATCTAGCTTTCTTTTATTGCCTTGACCTCCCATTTTGTGAAGTCTTGCTTCAGAGTTCCCCATTCTTTTTGGAGTTTTTCTGATATTATTTCTAGTTTGAATTTTGCCCTCCATAGCCTTTTCAAGTCTGTGCTTTTCTGAAATATATTGATTGTATTCAAAGTCTTGTCTACATTTTTCTGCATCCTTTAATTTTAGATAGTTAGTATAATTGCCCTTATATGTTTTTATTTTTGAATCCTCTATTTGGGCAATAGTTGTGCATAGAGCATCTAAAACATCTCTATCATGAGATACTATGAGCAAAGCCCCTTCATGTTTTTTAAGCATATCAGTCAATACCTCAATACTTTCTTTATCTAAATTAGAGGTAGGTTCATCAGCTATAATTAACTTTTTATTGTCCTTCAAAGCATTTACTATTTTTACCTTTATTTTCTCTCCACCAGATAAAAACTCTTCATATTTATCAGGTGCATTTAGTAAGCCTTTAATTTTATTGCCTGAATAGCTCTGAGCTTCGTCTCCAATTTGACTTATATAAGAATAGCTGTCTGTTAGATTTACTTCGCCACTATCTATCTCGATTTCTCCAATTATGGCTTTTATAAATGTGCTCTTACCGACTCCATTTCCACCAATTAAACCTATTTTATCTCCTTCATTTATCTCAAATATATCTATATCTAAAACAAGTCTATCTGAATAATATTTTTTTAGATTTTTAACCTTTAACAACGACATAAAAAAACCCTCCTTATTATCGCTCAAATAAAGAGAGTTATTATTTCTAAAACAATTGCGCACACTAAAATAACTGCACACAAAATAAATGTACCCGAAAATACAATTCAACGCATAATGAATCTATAATTTACTCTCTTTATATTTGAGCATCACAAAAATACCTTTATAAATAGGTATAAAATTTATAATACTCTTTTATATGAAGTAAATTACATTCTCATTGTCCCGCATCCTTGCCCTTTCTTATTTATTCAGCAGATAAACTGCTCGACTTATATTTTAGCACTTTTAATGTAAATTGACTATATATTTATTTTTTATTTTTCTTACAATTTTAGCCAAATACAAATTAAATTTGAAGTAGGTTTATCATTATTTAGTACATTTCAACATATAATTTACAGCTGTTTGTGCGAGTACATTTGCTCCGACCATTAAACAATCTGTATCAGCCTTGAATTTTGGACTGTGCCATTGGTTTACGCATCCTTTTTCTGGGTTACCTGAACCTAACCAGTAGAAAAATCCCGGTTTTTTTTCTGTAAATATAGAGAAATCTTCTCCACCTGTTGTTGGTGTTGGATCAAATATTCCTTCGTCTCCATACACATCTCTGACAGATTGGCAAGCTAAATCGTACATATCCCTTTCGTTTATTACTGCTGGTAAATCAAATCTATATGTAACCTTTCCTGTAGCTCCATAGCCTCTAGCTATATCTTCTACCTTTTGACTTAGTATTTCTGGCATTTTTTCTCTAGTTTCCTTGCTAAAAGTTCTGACTGTACCACTCATATGAACGTGTTCGCATATTACGTTGTTTGCAGTACCACCTTCTATAGTACCAATAGACACTACTACTGAATCGATTGGGCTTATATTTCTACTTACTATAGTTTGTATACCTTGTATAACTCCACTTGTGGCTACAATTGGGTCTATAGTTTTTTGAGGTATTCCACCGTGTCCACCCTTTCCGTAGACATCTATCCAAATAGTGTCGACAGCCGCCATAAGTCCACCTAACTTAACTCCCATTTTTCCAGCTGGCACATCCGGATGGTTATGTAGTCCAAATATAGCATCTACATCGTCCATTACACCTGCTTCTACAAGCATTTTAGCACCTGCATTTTTTTCTTCAGCAGGTTGGAATATAAATTTAACATTGCCGTGTAATTCATCTCTTATTTCTGATAAAATCAACGCAGCACCTATTAATGATGTTGTATGTGTGTCGTGACCGCATGCATGCATTACTCCATCTACTGTTGACTTATATTCGACATCTGTTTCTTCTAATATAGGAAGTGCATCTATATCTGCTCTAAGTGCAACTGTCGGTCCGTCGTATTTTCCTTTTAATAAGCCGACTACCCCTGTTTCTATTCCCATATCTATGATTTCAATTCCCAATGAAATTAATAGATCCTTGATTTTTTGTGTAGTTCTAAATTCCTTAAAACTCAATTCTGGATGCATATGTAGGTCTTTAAAAAATTCTAGTATTTGACCTTCATATTTTTTAGATACTTCCTTTATATTTGCCATATTATCACTCCCATTGTATGCAAATTATATTTAAAAATTATTTTCAAGTTAATTATAACATGTTTTTATACTACTATATTGTATTAATAATTTTTTATAAATAAGAAAAGCCACTACAAAATCGCTTTTATAGTGGCTCGTGTTTTGTTAACAAAACTTTATGGTGGGCGTTTTTATTGAAAGGATTATAATTAACTTGCTTTTAATTTACTTCTTACATCTAGCAAGCATCTTTCTTGTTCTTCTGTAAGTTTTTGACCTTTTATAACAGAAATCGCTATTTCCTTCATTTGATCAAATTGTGTTTCTTGAACGTGTGCTGTGCTATTTCTTAGCTTAGCATTTTTGATATTTCTGATTATAGCATTTGCTTTGGCTTCGTCTATTTTATTGTTGCCAGCATTACGTCTGTCGCAAATTTCTGCCAATGCATATAGTGCGTTATATGGTGATAATACGTACGCATCACATCCATTTTTTACCACATCTACTAAGTAATCAGTTACATCTTCTATTTCGCTTATATCAAGAGGTGATTGTTTTTCTCTGCTTCCGATTTTGCCAAGTGCCCAAAATACTTCAGGTCTTTCATCACCTGTATCATCCATGTAATTGTATACCACGTTAAATGCATCTACAGATTGACCGACTTTTCCTATAGATGTTATCACAAATTGTTTATTTCTGATGCAATCTAGGTCAAGTGCTTCTATAAATATATCTTCAAGTCTTTCATCTCTAGACTTAGCTAAGGCTTCTATCAAGACTCTTAGATATGTCTTTTTAGTAGGAGATACATAACATTCGCTTATATCTTTTAAGCTTCTTACTTCGCTGTATATATAGTCTATGATGTCTTCATTTAATCCAGTGATTTTAATTATTTCGCCTAGGACTACACAAAGTCTAGATTTATAGAAGTAATTATTTCCTGCATTTTTTAATTCATCAGTTATGAATCCAACCATTTCATGCTTGTTGCTGCAATCCTTTATTTGCTTTTCGATATTTTTGACTTTATTTATGAAATTCTTTTTAACACCTGCATTTGTGGTATTTTCATGTTGTTTACAGAAGTTCTTCAAGTCTTTGAATATATTTTTGCCGACTTTGTTTTCATCTGTATCCACGTAGATTTCAGTTAATTTTTCTTGCTTGTCAAATTTATATTCAACGGCACTATTTTGTGTATCATTTGCCACAGCTAGATAATTGTCGGCTTCTACTACATTAGAATCGACTTCCATGATTCTTCTGTTTTGTTCGTCTCCATTTATCCACATAGTAGCTATGATGACTTTTGCTGTATTTATTTCAACTTGAAGAGAAACCTTATCGCCCTCTTTTAGTCCTTTGTCAAATCTTATGCTTCTATTGGCAATTTGTCTATTAGGTGGTAGAGTATCAGTTCTATTACCTAAATAGAATGGTATTTCTATTCTATTTACACCATCTTTTGGAACCTCAAATTCATCAAATACTTTAGATTTATGTGGTAAAGTAACACCAGCCTTAGCTAGATGTTTTACACCGCCGTTAGTTTCTATACCTATAGTATCTGGTAGTATATTTTTAGGTTTTATTCCATTATGAAGATTGTAATGATAGTAAACTCCACCTAAAGCTACTGATAAATCTGGATCTTGAAGGCTTATTGGTTCTATTCCAAAGAATCTCTCTAATCTTCTTTGAATTAAAGGTAATTTTGTCATACCTCCATTTAATAAAACTGCGTCTACCTTTACTTCTTCTCCAGCCTTTTCGTTTGCCTTTGCAAGGACGTCTAGAATTGGATATATTATATTTAAAGTATCCATGATTTCACCATTTTCGACGTCTTTTACGTTTTCTATTGTATATTCATTTCCCATAAGTGAACTTACAATTTCTTCGTATTCTTCTTCAGTGACTAACTCATCTATAGCTATATTATCGTGGATATTTGCTTGAGTTATCTCCATTTCTATTTCATCGTCAAAACCCATCATCTGATTTTCGAAAAATTGGTTTGTCATATCGATTTTAGCATTTTCTGCTAAAACTCTTAGCTTTGACATACATCTTTGTTTTTCAGATTCAGTTATTTGACCTATTTTATTTTCGATTCGGCTGTATAGATAATCGGTAAATATTTTATCGAAGTTATCCCCACCTACTAATGTGTGAAGAGAAATTGTGTAGTCCTCAAATTCAACCTCACCGCTTTCATTTCTCCAAATTTTATGTAGAGAAACATCTAGTGTACCTCCTCCTAAATCGTATACTAATACGTTTTTAGGTGTACTTATATCTATTATTGCCTCAGGAAGTTCGCCCTTATCAAGAGAGTTTATAAAATTGTGTAGAGCTGCTCTTGGTTCATCTAGTAATATATTTCTATCACTTCCGTCGTCTTCTGATACTCTGATACCCGCTTTTTTAGCTGCCTTTATAGTATCAGTTCTCATTTCACTATCGAATGACGCTGGAACAGTTATTACTAGATCATCAGGTCTTTCCTTGAAGTATTCCTTTGCATTTTTTAATACAAAGTCCAATATATATGCACTTATATCGACAGGTGATAAAGTTTTACCTTCTATTTCATAAGTGTGATTTTTTCCCATTTCACTTTTTGTCGACATAACGACGTTTTGTGGTGTAATGCTGTTCATATGTTTTGCATATGGACCTACAGTTGGCACTATTTCACCGTTTTCGCTTACATCGATTAGTACGCAAGATGGTACTATATCCTTCTTACCTACTCCACCCTCTGCTAGCTTCATTTTTAATTTCATACATTTAGCATCTAGCTTTCCTGTTTGCGGATTTATCATTCCAAATGCTAAAGTCGTATTTGTTGTACCTAAGTCTATGGCACAATAATAATTCTTTTTGTTTTCCATCCTTAAATCCCCCTTTTTAAAAATTTATTTAATTAATCCACTATTTCTATATAAATAGGTGTGGAAATTATCATATCTTTGTATATCCAGCCTGGTGAATCTACGACTACCTTTTTAAGTTCAGTTTGATCCTTGTAAGGACTACCTATATAATTTCCCTTTGCGGCTTCTTCATAGCTAAGCATCATTTGTTGCTTTCTTTGAATTTCTTTGATGCCGTATTCTTGGATGAATTTTATGTATTGTCTTATTAGTATAGGTATTGACTCTACTTCGACTGGAAATTCATATTTATTTCTTTTTAATTCTTTTAATGATTTTTGACATTTTATGAAATTGTCTAGAAGTCTGCCGTATTTTTCTGAGTTTAAGTCTTTAATGAAATCAGAGATAACATTTAATTCAATTTCATCCTTGAACTTCTCAAGATCCTGTTTGTACTTGTCTAGCTCGTCGTTTATTAAAATAAGCGCACTTTTCAAGTTTTCATTTTGTAATTTCAACTCAGAATTATCGTCGCTGACCTCTTCATTTAATATAGAACCGATTTGGTCTTTGATATCGTCTACCTTCATGCCGACATCCTTGCTCTTTTTAAATCCCTTTTCGATTGCTACATCGTTTAATATATTTCTAAAAATACTTCTACTTATAAAGTTGTCCACATAATTTAATGTCTTAGTCCAATCTACAATATCGTTTCTCTTACATCTTTTTGAAAAATCTATTAAAACCATTTTTTCTTTAACTTGATTTTCTAAACTTGATTTTTGTAGTATTGAATTTATTTCATTGTAGTTGTCTATATCGTCTTCGTTGATTATGCACATTTTATAAAGCAGGTCAGAAATTTGTTTAACTTCATCTGAAAGCATTTTTCTGTATTTATAATCTGACAATTTCAAGAAATTTAATTTTTTGCGTACATCAAAGCGATTGTATCTCTTGTTTATAATATTTTGATAATATTCTGCATACTCTTCTGGATCACTCAATATTAACTTTAGTAATTCAGAATCATCGCCTACTCTGTATTTGATTTTTTTACTCTTTTTAAATTTAACCTCCATCTTTTCGTAATTTTCATCAATTACTCGACTTATAATTTCAATATTTTTATTCACACTAATACCCCCAAATCGTAAATTACTTTGTTTTTAATCTTCGTAGTTTGTATACTAGGATAATATTCATTAATTTTTTCTTTAAATCCATACTGATAGAAGCTATCTGTATTTTGATGGATTAAAAATAACTTTTTAGGATGTACAATCCCTAAAAACTCCATCATTTGATCGAAATTGCTGTGCTTAGACATCATCTTCTTACTCATAAAATCGTTTCCGTTCGTATTTTCCATTATGAGCAAATCGCAATCCATCATCATCTCGATAGCTAATTCATTGTATATCTGGTTATCGCTCAGTGGCAGAGAAAAGTCCCCCGTATAGACTATCTTCATGCCATCGTAAAACATAACAGTAATCGCTGCACCAGGTATATGTCCAGCTGGTACGAGCATAATTTCTACATCCTTACATTTAATTATTTCAAAATAGTCAAACTCAAATATAGTCGATACTAGATGCTTAAAAGAAAATTTTTCCTCCTCGCTCTCGAAATAATTTTTCTTATACAAAACATCTATCATCCTTATTATTTCCAATTTTGTTTCAGGTGTAGATATTATCCTACTATCTTTTAAATTTGCTACTGTAGGAAGAGCCGCATAATGATCCTTATGCGCATGTGATATGGCTATTATATCTATATCATCAGTACTCCTAAGTATTTTATTTTCTATTAAAGTATCAAAATAAGGATACTTTTTGATTCCGTTTCTCGAACCACAGTCTAGCATAATATTTGCTTCACCCAATTTTAAATAATAACAGCTTGCGCCTACTTCATCTCCCCCTCCTAGAGCTACAAAAGTATTCATTTTGTCACCTCCAATTTTATATTTTTCGAAATGTATCTTTTGACATTTCCAACTGAAACTTGAACTCCCTTAAATTCAAGTTTCGATTTTGTATTATGAAGTGTTTTATCTATGTTACTTCATATATATAATTTACCAATTTTTTTGTTTTAAAATGTCAAAAAAACTATGCGAACTTAATCGCATAGTTTCTCATAATTTGACATGGCCATTTTGACTCTTGATATAATTGTATTTCTAATATCATCTGGTGAGTTTACGATTACTCTACTCCCTAGAGATAAAATATTTTTTATAACCTCTTTTTCATCGTATATATAGTAATCTATATCTAAAATGTACACATTTTTCTCGTCGTCGTAAATCGCCCTTCTATTGTAAAAAGAAAATAATCTAAAGCATCTCTCTAGGACATGCTTTTCTGGATCTACATATAATGTGACAGTTTTTGTGTTGTTTTTATTAAATTCTAGAAATTCTTCGTCCTTATCGCGCGTTTTATCCTCTAGAATTTCTAAATTACTTAATCCAGATATATTCATTTTTATGTATTCCTTTTTGTCGTCATCTTTTTTAAAGCAGTACAATCTGTATTTGTCATTTATAGTTGAATACTCTATTTTTAAAGGGTATATTGTCTGCTCTTTGTATTCTTTACCTGATTTTGCAATATTATCGCATTTAACTGCACATTTTTTCTTTATAGATTTTAATAAAATTTTTAGTTTTTTATTTATATCCTCGATATTATTTTTATCTCCATCAGCGTACTGTCTTTTGTATTTTATATCGTCTATTGACCAGCCTTTTTCTTCATTTTCTAGCTTAGGCTTTAATTTTTGTAAAGTTTCCTCTGATAGAAATCCCTCTGCTACATCCATATCGACTAAATTCTTCAACGCCTCTATCTCTATTTTATTTAAAATAATAGGCATATCTGCATTTACATTAGGCGAAAAAGTCTTTTTATCTTTGTCATAAGAAAATACACAGCTTTCAGAGACATCCTTAGATAGCAATTGATTTAAAACCTTAAAATCAACGCCTACATCGATATTTTCTTTTATAAACTCCCTTGCCTCCTTCTCAGTCATAGGTGGTTTACACAGCATTTTTGTAAATGCCTCGTAATAACAGCTTTCAAATTCACTAAATAGCTCCATATTTATCTAACAACTCCCTCCAGTCAGAGACAATTCTCTCCTCTATTTCAAAGTGGCCACTTTCAATTACCTTTGCCCTCTCTCCAAAGCTCCTAATCCAAGGTATCATCTCCTGTGGGTCCTTGACTTTGATTTCAAATAAATATCGTCCCTGCTCTAATTTAGTTATTTTCCCATTTTGTCCTTCTCTTTTTATTCTATTTAATATATAGTATTCTTCTTGTTCATCGAATTTAAATTCTATTTTAACTAAAGTATCATCTTTTATAGATAAATTCGATGTACACCATAGTTTTTCTTCTACCACTGATTTTTCTAAAATCTCACTTAGCTTTTCATCTTCTACTTTTTCCTTGATTTCAATTTTCTTTATTTTATCTATTCTATTTACAGTAAAATCATTGAAAAACTCACTAAAGCCAAATAAATACTGTCTGCCGTATATCATATCGTGTATTATTTTTATTGGAACAACTCTAAAAACCTTGTCCCCTCTGTTAGTTATCAGTGTGACTTCTACATATGATTTTTGCTCTATTCCTCTTAAAATTTCGATTACTATTTCATTATCTAATACATTAAATAAATGGCTGTGTTTATATAAAAACAAGTCCTTGTCTACATTTTCAATCTCTCTATTGTAGTACAAATAAAGCTCAAGCTTCTTTTGTAAAAATAAAAATGGCACCTGAAGCATCTCTTTATTTTTGACTAGCTCCAACATTATACAGATATCCTCGATTTCTTCATCTGTGAAATCCTTTAAAATATCCTCTTTTAAACTATATTTCGGTCTAGAAGCATCGCCATCACTCGTTATATATCCGGCAGACTCTAACTCTTTTAGTTTTGTATCTATAGAACCTTTTTTATAGTCATTTACTTCACCGTATCTTATATCATTTATCCTTCTAGATAATTCACTTAATCCCAGTGGTTGCTCTTCATTCAAAAGCTGTAAAATATAAAAGTATGATTTTATATCTAAATCTGTAAATGTCTTGCATCTAAACGTATTAGCTATATAATTTTCTCTGTCCTTAAACATATTGTACTCACAAAATTGAATTACATTTTTATTTTTCTTCTTTTTATGTATAAAATCATCTGGCAAGTAAGCATTTATCCTTTTCTGTTCTTGATCGTATTTGCTTTTACCCACTCCTCTTTTATTCACATAATCGGCCTTTGTAAAGCACCCAAAAATATAAAAATCTCTCAATATATGTCTTATTCTTTCATAATCTCTAATCAATAAATCAGACTCCATAGTAAATATCCCCCAAATTATTCTCTTTTTTAATATTATATAATAAGAAAATCTTTATCTTAAAGACCCATAATGTTGATTTTCTTGAAATGCATGACGGAAATTATATTTATCCAAAATTTCAAAGGAATATAATTTCCTATGCATTATAAGAAAGACCTAAATCCGACATAATTGCGAATTTAGGTCTAAATTTACAATGTTATTAAATTTTAACTGGCTTTTATTACAGCATTTTCAATATTTTGATAGTATTTTTCAAAATACTGCCATGATATATGTACACCCTCTGGATCTTCGTATTTTAAAAATCCATCAGATCTTATAAAGCCACTAGTAGTATCTATGTACTTTACATTTTTAAGACTATTACAGTATGATTTTATACTCGCATTAAACTCTTTAATTTCCCTTTGTGCTGTGTATTTATTTTTGTCTCTGTAATTATGACCTACTGGAAATAATCTTTGAACATAAATAGTTTTATTAGGATACTTATCTCTTAATTTTTTAATTAAAGTTTTTGTATCTTTAATATTGTAGCTTTCACCAATGTGGTTTATTCCTATTTGAAGTACTACACCTTTTACACTGCTGTTTGATGGCATTTGGCTGAAATTTTTAATCCAGTAACCTGCTCCTACACTTCCTTTAGCTCTGATTATGGCATTATTTGTATTTGCATAAATATTTTTTCTGATGTTATAAGTAAATGAATCTCCTACAAATAAAAAACCATTTAAATTTTTAAGCTTTTTAGATGAACTAGATGATGTTTTGATATAGTCTACAGATACGTAGCCGTATCCAGATCCATATTTTATCTTATACCATCCATTTACTGTACTTACAATAGTTACTTTTTGATTATAAGATAGAGATCCTATTTTTTTATAGCTTGTACCTGCACCACTTCTAACATTTAAACTAGAACATGTAACTGTTCCTGTTTTCGTAGATGAGCTAGATGATGTTTTGATATAATCTGCAGATACGTAACCATATCCAGATCCGTATTTTATCTTATACCATCCATTTACTGTACTCACAATAGTTACTTTTTGGTTATAAGATAGAGATCCTATTTTTCTGTAGCTTGTTCCTGCTCCACTTCTGACATTTAAGCTAGAACATGTAACTGTTCCAGTTTTTGTGGATGCTGTACTCGATACAGAAGTTGCTTTACTCGCTGCATAACTAGGTAAAGCATTTGAAAAACATAAGCTCGTGCATAATAAACTAATTAGCATGCACGTTAATAATTTTTTCCTCAAAAAAACCCCTCCTCGATTAAAATTTTTTCCTCAATTATAATTGTAACAAAAATGTAACTTTTTTGCTATTGATTTATAAAAAATTTACATTTTTGTTACAATTTAAAATATCCCCAGCATTAATTTTTTACTGGAGATATCATAAATTTCTACATAAACATCTCATACGCCATAACCATCAGAGGCATCGTAATTATACATACTATTACTGTAAAAATATTTATTCTATTTGCATAATCTGCATCATTGTCGTAAACCTGAGCCATCTGCGTAACTGTCGACGCGGCTGGTGTCATAGTCGCCAAAAAGCTCACCAACAATATAGTATATCCATCGCTTACAAAGCTTTGTAAATTCGATAGCTTAAAAAATGCCAGTATAACAGCAGGGTAAACTATCATTCTCATAAAAGCGACTAAATAAATTCTCTTGCTTGTAAATATAGTTTTTAACTTCACATCTGCCATAAGCATCCCTGAAACTATCATGCTAAGCGGCGCTATTAGCTTTGAAACCGAACTCAGTGTCTCACTCAGCACACCTGGTAATCTTATTCCACTTATAAATAAAACAAGGCCTATTAAAATAGATATAGTATTTATGTTGACCATGATTTTCTTTATATCTACTTCATTTTCTTGACTTATAATCATCTTACAATGTGTCCATAAAAATACAATCTGAACTGACATAAATGCGCACGAATACAACACCCATTCTTCTCCTAAGATGGCTGCAACTATAGGGATTATCAAGTTGCCGGCGTTGCTATATATTATAGATGCCTTCTCAATTGAATTAAATTTAAATATTTTGCCAAATATTTTAGCTAAAATAGCTGAGCAATTTGTTTCATTAATAGTATACTGATCAAATTAAGACTCCTCTCTATATTATTTTTCAAAAACAAATTCTATAATAACACATTTTTTTGTAAAATAATATAATTAAATCGAAGTCTAATTTGTAGATTTAGCTATTTTAGTTTTGTAATTATCATCAACCCGTTACAACACCTAAAACAGCTAATAATATTTGCCTCCTCTATTTCATTATAAAAATAAAATTACCATTTTTATTTTTTTCAATCGATACTTGATAAGTTTTATCTTTATCATCTAAATCAATTGATAATTCTTGGCTGACTGTTTCCTTGCCGTTTTTGTCTGTAACTTGAAGCTTGAATTTTTCACTTTCTATATTTAAATACACCTTTTGCCCATTTTTCATCAAGCTATTATCTGCATTAGTTACTCCACCAGATTCATCATCTTCAAAATATCCAATATATTTTATTCCTTCTCCAGTATTATTAATTGCGACTATATTGTAAGGCTCCTCTACACCACTGTTTAAAGATTTATTAAAATAAACTATCGCAAAAGTAGCCATTAATACAAATACTACTCCTATTACCGCAAATTTCTTTTTGAACATAACTATACCTCCTAAATTTTATTTTGTATTTCTTACCTATATTATAGCTATGTTTATTTTTAGCGTCAATAATATTTTATTGTTTTTCGATAAATATAACTTGTTTATCAATAAATATTTATCATTTTTTAATAAACAAGTTATAAATAAAGCATAAAAAAAGAGCTGTATAAACGTCTCGAATATACAACTCTATCGTTACAATATTTACTATAATAATTCTATACCAGCTTCACTACATTCTTCTACCATCTCTTCTGGCCAAATTCCAACTTGAACTTCACCTATATGGGCCTTATTTAGGAAGAACATACATATTCTAGATTGTCCTATTCCTCCACCGATTGTATAAGGTAATTCACCGTTTAATAAAGCCTTATGGTAATCTAATTCTTTTCTGTCTTCGCATCCAGCTGCTTTTAGTTGTCTTTCTAGGGCTTCTTCGTCTACTCTTATCCCCATAGAAGAAAGCTCTATTGCTTGTTCTAGCACTTGGTTGTAGAATAATATATCTCCATTTAATTCCCAGTCATCGTAGTCTGGACTTCTTCCGTCGTGTTTTTCACCGTTGCTCAAAGTTTTTCCTATTTGCATTAGGAAAACTGCCTTTTTATCTCTAACTATTTTATCTTCTCTTTCCTTTGGAGTTAAGTCAGGATACATATCTAATAGCTCTTGAGAAGTTATAAAAGTTATTTCTTCTGGTAGTTCACATCCCACTTCTGGATATATTTCGTGAACATGCTCTTCTGTTTCTTTGAAAACTTGGAATATTTTTTTTACTACGCTTTTTAATGTGTCCATATTTCTATCTTCTTTATTTATTACAAGCTCCCAGTCCCATTGATCTACATATAGAGAATGTAGGTTGTCTAATTCTTCGTCTTTTCTGATAGCATTCATATCAGTGTATAGACCTCTACCTACTTTGAATCCGTATTTTTTAAGAGCCATTCTCTTCCATTTAGCTAGTGAATGTACTATTTCTGCATCCTTGTGTAGATATGGAACTTCAAAGCTGACAGGTGTTTCTACACCATTTAGATTGTCGTTTGTACCTGTTTCTGGTAAAACAAATAATGGTGATGAAACTCTTGTTAATTTTAGTATTTCACCTAATCTATTTTCAAAAAAATCCTTTAAATCTTTAATAGCTTGTTGTGTCTCTATTACATTCAAGCTGTTTTCATATTTTTCTGGTATCAATAAACACATAGCATATACTCTCCTTTTTAATAATTTCGATATCCGATAAATCTTTTTCCAAAATCAAATCTTTATAAATCCATAAAAAAAGCCTTCCATCCACTCAATAGGACGAAAGACTGTACTTCCGCGGTACCACCTAAATTAACTAAAAGTTCACCTCAATTAACGTACTAATATACGCCACCAATCTGATAACGGTTTGGTTCCGACTAAGTCTACTCTCAATGTGATTTCGGTTAGTAGCTCCAGGATGTTCTTCGTTATAAAACTCGTACTGGACTCACACCGTAACCAGCTCGCTCTGACTTCGTTTTTATAATTACTCTTCCCTTCATAGCATTTGTTCTTAAATTTGACAATATAAATATTAACTCATTCACCAATTATTGTCAACAACATTTATGCTTTTTTATATTGTTTATTATCTCCAAAATTAATCTTTATATGCATAGAGATAAATACAAAAATATTTTTTGCTTTTTTCGATAACGTTTTCTTTTTTTAAATTTCAACAATCGACGAAAAACATTGAAATTTCAACATATTTACATTTTCCAAATCTTAACTTATAATTTATTTGTCAAATATAATGACTACATACTTAGATAAATTTTGAAAAAAATATAGATACTTAATTATAAATTTTAAATATATTTAGGAGGTACCCCCATGTATAAATTAATCGCACTAGATATAGACGGAACATTATTAAACAGCTCAAATCAAGTTACAGATTCTGTAAAAAAAGCCATAAAAGAAAGTAAAGAAAAAGGTGTCAAAGTCGTTTTATGTACAGGAAGACCTTTGAAAGGTGTTGAAAATTATCTTGAAGAATTAAATCTTAGAGAAGAAGGAGATTACGTTACTACATTCAACGGTGCTCTTGTTCAAGATTCTCATACAGGAGAATCTATATCTCATTTAACTCTAGACTACAACGACCTTTGTGATTTATACGAGCTTAGCTTAGAAATAGGCTCTAGAAGCCATTTTTACGACACAAGAACTCTTTATACATTTAATAAAGATGTAAGTGATTATACAGTTTATGAATCTTACTTAACTGGAAGTCATTTAAACGTAACAACTATAGATCAAATACCTAAAGACATCGCGGTGTCTAAATTTATGATGATAGATCACCCTGAAATCTTAGATGAATGCATAAAAAAAATACCTCAAAAATTCTACGAAAAATACACTATAGTGAGAAGTATGCCATTTTTCTTAGAAATATTAAATTCTAATGCAAACAAGGGTGCAGGTATCAGCCTTCTATCTGAAGAGCTTGGCATCAAGCAGGATGAAGTTATATGTGTTGGCGATGCAGGAAACGACAAGCACATGATAGAATACGCAGGTCTTGGAGTTGCTATGGGAAATGCAACTGATGATATCAAGGAAATAGCAAATTATGTAACTCGCACTAACGATGAAGATGGGGTTGCTCATGTTATTAATAAGTTTATATTAGAAAGATAGATTTTATATATATTTCACAAAAATGGCATCATCGATGCCATTTTTTATTACATTTCTCTGATTTTATCGTTAAAGTAACCTCTCTCCTCCACTTTTTCAAACCATACTGCACTCTTCTTGTCGTGCTCTAAAGTTGATTTTACTATTTCTCTCATCAAATTTACTATATAAACGTTCATATCTATCCCAAATCCATCTATTGCAGGAAGCAACCAGCCAGTCATATCGTTCATCCCACTTCTAGCTGCTATTTTCATCGCTTCTTTTTGCATAGCGCCATCGTGGAATACGTCTAAATCCTTTTTTAAATACGCAATCGCAGCCATCAATCCATTACATCCCCAGTCAGAAACTGTTGCAGTTATTATGTTATCTGTCTTTGCAACTGCTCCAATATTGTCAGATGGATCTTCTAAATTTGCGTAAGGGATGTATTGTTTTACTTGATTTGCTATGGTACCCATGCCGATTTCGTTTCCTAAATCGCCGATAGCTATGTTTAAAACACCCATTTTTACAAGCTTTTCAAATAAAATATCTGTTTTTGCCTCTAATTCGGTACAATCTATACCCAAGGAGTTGTGGTATATGTTCTTTTGATTTTTACCAGGATGCTCTATGCTGATGACTGCCTTTGGAGTGCCTTGTTTTATTAAATCCTCGGCCATTTGATCAGCTTTATTTATGTCCTTTGTAAATGGTACTACAGCTATTGAAATAGGGTATTTTTTCAAATTTTGTATAGAATCATATAAATGAAGTCCCATTTCAAACGATAGATTTCTAACTGCAGTTAAATTTTCCTCTTGGCATACAATCACAGGCTTTGCATTAAACGCCTTTACCAAGCTTCTAGCTAAAAATAGTGAGCTAATTATTCCATCGCTTTCTGCCTCTTTGTGAGAAGGTAGTACAAATCCTGTTATTATATACACCAAATCACCTTCTTTGATTTCGTCGACTAGCTTTTGAGCAGCGTTTATAGTCAACGGTTTTTTAGTGTATTTTCTGGCTGCATCATACAAAATTCTGCAGACACCGTAGCCTCTAGGGTCTAAGTTCATTAGATTATCTAAATTTTCTCCAAGATTGTATTTCGCTAAATTTTCCTTATACATAAATCATTCTCCCCTTCATAACATTTACTTTTTTATATGCATATTTACATTAAAAAAAGGTTAAGACACGCAAATCATGCATAATCTTAACCTTAATTAAATTCGTTAATAAATTTTAGTTTATTACCCAATAAATAAGATTTTATTTTCTTTTTTCTGGAAAAATCATGAGATATCTATTTTGAGCATCCTTCAACGCTGCTATCAGTGCCTTTTGAATTAATGCAAAAAATCTGCTTTGAATCACTTCTATCATTTTGTCGACTTCAGTGACTATATTTCTCGAGCAAAGCATATCTCTTATAAATTGTTCTGTTTCATCCATAATAGTGTTGCAGGCTATATCTACTATTCTGTCTGTCTCCTTATCTATTATCACACATAGTGAGAAAACTGAATAAGAGGATGAAATTACATCGTCCTTGCTGGGCTTAGATTGACCTGTAACAAATACTGTATTTTCTAAATAATTCATTATGTTCTCCTGTAATTTTTATCGTATTTACAAAATTTCTTTAAAGGACATTTAAAGCCGTGCAAATACAATTAATTAAATATAATGAGGTATATTCATACTTAAATGATAGTCATATTTTTCATTTTTTTCAATATAAATATAAAAATAAATTTATATATCTCTATTTTTACTTTCTCAAAATTCTATATTCAAATCCAGTCTCCTTCATTAATTCCAAGTAAGGCATTGGATCAAAGTACTCCGGAGAAAATACTCCGCTGTCCTTCCAAATCCCCTTACCAATCAGCTCTATAGAAAGCGCCGCACCAAATCCTGTCTGTGCAACAACTGCCTGCATATGCCAGTCCTTCATAGATTGTTGATTGTCGAATGGTTGGTACATAAATATTTCTTTCTTTTTGCCATCTTTTATGCCGATGCAGTGAACTCCTACTAGCATCTCGCCCTTCATCTCATCTCCTATATCCTTAGGCTGTGGCGCAACTGCTGCAACTACATCTCTAGGAACTACCTTTACACCGCCGACATCTACTGGATGTAGGCTTCTAAGTCCTAGACTGTCGATGACCTTAAGTGCATTTATAAGTGCTGGGTCTAGTGATATTTTGAAGGTAGCTTTTTTTAATCCGTATTTAGATAGGTATCTCTGCATTGTGACTACTTCTTCGTGCTCTACCTTGACAAGGACGTTTGTTCCGACTCCATCTGGCATATCGAAGGTCTCCTCTCCAGCAAATGCCTCCTCTACTATAAATCCTCCCTTGTCTGCGTTGTAC
>NZ_JALEXO010000028.1 GCF_022780145.1 Intestinibacter sp. | reverse complement strand
TATTATTAATATTTACAGGAATTTCCTATGTACTAAGTAAAAGTATTTTAACAGTGCCATTGTATATGGCGGTTATATTTACAGTAGTAGCCTTTATAGCTGAACGAATTATGAATAGACTTATTTAACTTAAAAAGCTTTTTCAATTTTAATTATTGGAAGGGCTTTTAATTATTTAAAATAAAGTACATAATAAGAAGGTAAAATTGATTTGCATGGTTTAAAATCGAAGCGTTTTATTGTGCGATTATTGAGAAATAGCAAAAATTAGTATATACTAATTGTTTAAGGAAAAATATATAAATTATAGTGAATGGGTGATAGAAATGGTAAATATACAAGACCTTCTTTTTATATTTACACAAGGTTTTTCAGGGGCTGTAGCAGGATATATAACTAATAAATATGCTGTAAATATGATTTTCAAAGAGTACACTCCTTTAAAAATCGGTGGTGCGGTTAAAAAGAACAAGGTGAAATTTATAGAAGAGGTAAGTGAATTAGTTGAAAAGGACATAATAAACTCACAGACTTTAAGAGGTTCTATAGAAAGCGAGGACTTCGCACGTGTTATAGATGCTGCATGTGTGGATTTTATGACTAATTCCTTGAATGATGCTTTTAAGGGTGTGAAAATTAAGCATATTCCAGCTATAAGCAATAGCGCTGAGCAATGTGTTACTTTTATCGAACAAAATTTACAAGAAGAATTACCTAAATTAATAGATAATTTATCTAATAAAATAGAAATAAAAAATATACTACAAAAGGATCAATTAGATAGCATCAGTACTAATATAGTTGAATTGATTGTAGATGTTTTAGAAACAGATAATAAGCTAGAAGAATTTTTAGCATGCTTATATGATGAAAATAAGGATATCACTTTTGGCGAAATTCTAAGTGATGAAGCTACAGTTAATTTAACTGAGGGGATTTCGAATGTTTTAAACGATTCTATAAACAGTATAATTGACGATGAGCAACAATGCTTACAGTTATTAGAAAAGGTTTATGAATTACTAGATTTAACATCAGTAATATCTAAGCTACAAACAGAATTAGGCCAAAAGACTTTACTAGATATATTAGGTGAAGAAGGGCTAAAAAATATAAATGGTCTATTATTCGAACATATAAAAAATTTAGCAAAAGATGATGCTAATAGAGATAGATTAAATCAAATTATATCAGAATTATTAGCAGTAGCCAGAGACATGGATGTGACTTTATTCGAGATACTTCCAGAAGAATTAGCAAATTCAATAGTCAGCTATATCAAGGATATTATCCCAGATCTAGCTCCTCACATATCTAATTGGCTATATGAAAATAAGGATAAAATAGATACTGTAATAAACAGTGCAGTCGGAGAAACAGTAGATCAAATTGAAGATGAATCTATAAAAGGAATGATCGAGAAATTCGCCGGCATGCTATCTTCAATATCTCAAACACTAAAGGTTGTCGATAGAGCTTCAGATATGGTAATGAAGTATGAACTAACTCCAGAAGCTAGCAACAAGATATATATAGCTATAATGAAGTTCTTAGAAGATACAACTATTGGGGATATAGTTAGTCTTTTAGAAGATAAACTAAATATAAAAGAGGAAGTAATTTGTGACAAATTGATAGATTTATTTGAAGCGAATGGAGATGTCTTAATAGAAAAATTAATTTCAAGCTTCAAGGAAAAACAAATTTCAGAGCTTGTAAAAATAGATTTAGAGCCATTATTTAAATCAAAGGCTATACCATGGATATATAGATTTATAAAATCAAACAAAACTAAGATAAATCTTTATTTACATGGAGCTGTGGATACTAAAGTTAAACGAATACTATCTAATAAAATAGAAAATATGATTTCTGTGGATAAGATAACTCTACTATCTAAGAAATTGCCAAAGGTAATCTCTAAATACTTAGTTAATAACAAAAATATATGTAAGTCATATATTGAAAAATTAGTTATAAACTCACTAGATAGTGTGGATTTTGAAAATATTATATTAAATAATAAAGAAAAATTAATACTATTGATTTGTAATAAATTTACAGATTTAAAACAATTCATATTCGATGAATTAAAGGATAAAGAAATAGACGATGTCTTAGACTTGATAAAAGATAAAGAAGGATTAGGTTTATCTTTAGGTGAAAAGCTACACAAAGGATTAGTAAATAATGTAGAACAAGTTATAGACAACAATGTGAAAAAAATTATCTACAACAACCTAATAAAATTAAACGAAGACGAAATATGCGACATAGCACAAAGCTTTATGGGTAAACAGCTTAAGCCATTATCTTATTTCGGTGCATTACTAGGAGCTGTAGCAGGATTGATATTTGCCTTTGTTATAAACGGTACAATTAACAGCTTTGGATTCTACAATGGATATCTAAATACAATCATGGCATGTGTGCTTATGGGATTAGTAGGTATATTGACAAATGTAATAGCATTGTGGATGATATTCCATCCATATAAAAAGAATGAATTTGTTGCTAAGATACCTGTGTTTAGAATTTTTGCTCAAGGATATATCCCAGCCCACAAGGATGGATTCGCGAGCGGTATGGCTTACTTTATAGATAACGAGCTTCTAAAAGGCAAGAGAGTAGAAAGCTTATTTAATTCTAAAAAGGATAGTTTCTCAGAAACTATATTTAACTGGGTATCTAACAATAATTTTAAGGTATTAGTGGATATAGCAGGTGAAAAGAAAAACAATATAAGCGAGTTTTTATATCAATTTATCATAGATAAATGTAACAAAAATAAAGCTGCAATTGCAAAATCTTTATCTAAGACATCAGAAAATATAGAAATAGGTGGAGTATTGACAAAGGAAAGAGCTTTAAGTGCTTCACAAAGCTTTTTATCTAATTTAGACAGATTTGATGATGCGATTATAAAATTTGCACAAGCTAAAATAGATAAACAACAAAAATTAAACGATTTACTACCTCAAGCTTTAGTAGAATCTATAAACAACGATATAAACAAATCAGTAGATGACAGTGTAAAAACTACAGTAGATAAAATGTTAAAAGAAGAAGTAGTGAGAGCTTTAATTTTAAATAAAGAGGATATTTATAAAGCTGCTACAGCGAAGACAATTGATCAGCTTGTAGGATATGAAAATATATCTAAGGTTAAGTCATCAATTGAAAATAATTTAAACAGCTATATAATTAAAAATCTGCCAAATGTATTAGAAAATTCGCTAGATAAATTCTTACAAAATCAATTATCAGAAGATAAGAGCGTCGGTGAAATTTTCGGTGGCAAGATAAAAGTAACTTTAGATAAAAATCTATATTCTATTACATCAGCGCTATTATCTAAGGCATGCGATTATGTTCAAGAAAATAAAGAACAAGTAATCAGCTTAGTGGTAGGCTTAATCAAAGGTCAGCTTAATTTCTTCATAAAAATGGCGTATGACTTCATCAATGGAGATAGATTAGTTGGTCTTGTAGTTGAAAATATTATAGATACAAAATTAGAAGGATTTTTAAGTGAAACTACTTATTCCACAATAAAGACAATATCTGTCTGCACTAATTCTGTGATATATCCAACTACAATGGGAGAATTAGGATTATACAGCCAACAAATAAATACGAATGTAGTTGTAGAAGCATTAGTCGGCGATATAAAAGAAAACAAAGCTATATTCGATAATGTAAATCAAATAGCATTATCAGCAGTCGATGAATTTAAGAATGTAAAAGTATCTGATATAGTTGAAGGTACAAATATAGAAACATTAGAAGGCGTATATAATTTATTTGAACAAGAAGTAGCGTTAGTTTTAAATAGTATAAGTGGCAATTACAACGACAATGTAGAAGATATAAATAACTTCATGAACACTTATATAAGTGACAATATAACTGCAAAAGTATTAGACCAAAAACTAGACACTATATTAGATGTAGACGATGTAATATCGGTAGCTGTTAAATCAATATTAGATAAGTTAGACCAAAGTACTAAGAGTAGAGAATTACTATTACAATCAATTGAAGCTATTTACGACAGTAGAGTTTCAAATATGAAGCTAAATGATTTATTAGAACAAGAATTTTTAAATTCAGGATTAGAGGAAGCCTTAGACAGATTGTTTAAAGATTTAGATTTCAACGAAAACAATCAATATATAGTAGATAAAATTGTTTCTAACTGTATAGAAAGTGAATTCAAGTTTATAGATATAGCTACTAAGGAATATATAGTTAAAAATGTTATAGATGCATTATTAACTACAGGTATAGGATTCACAGTAGATGCTATGAAGGCACTTAAGCTAAAAGAAATAACTACAGAACAAGTGGAAATAATGGATCCAAGAGAAATCCATATGCTATTTAAATCATTTGCAGGCGACTTCTTCGTAAAACTATATCTATACGGCTCAATGGGTGCAGTATTTGGTATAAATATATATCTATCAATTATATTAGGTATAGCAGATTTATTTTACAGTAAAAAAATAGATCAAAAGGAAATAAGTACCGACAATATTTTTAAAGAATAAAATCAAAAAAACTCCTAACTCTATAACTAGAGGAGGGGTTTTTTTATGAAAAAATTAACTGCAATCATAATTTTAATAACAGGAATTTTAACGATATCTGTACTTAATTTTGCACAGGTTAGAGAAGTTTTTGAACTAAATATCAAGGATGCATCAGTAGATACAAAGATAATAAACAAGGACAATAAATTTATCAAAGCAAATTTAAAAATTCCAGTATTGATAATAGCGAATAAACAAATGCAAAGCGCTATAAATAAAAAAATAGAGTCGGATATAATGGAATTTTACAACAGTTCATTTAAAGAGGCACAGAGTTATTTGAATGATTTTCCAGATCAAGAAAGTCACTTTGCTATAAGCTCTGATTTTGAAGTCAAAAAAAATACAGACAAGGTATTTAGCATACTTATTAAATACTATGAATACAGTGGAGGAGCACATGGCAGTTATGAGTATGTTCCGTATAATGTAGATTTGACTTCAGGAAGAGTATTTATATTGAAGGATATTTTTAAGGAAAATTCAAAATATCGAGAGGTAATAGACAAAGAAATAAAAAAACAAATAAGGGAGCTCAATGTAAAAAATAACTTACCTGAAGACAGCAATCAATTATATAGCTTTAAAGGAATAAAAGAAACTCAAAAATTTTATTTAGCGGATGATAAAATAGTAGTATTTTTTGATTTATACGATATAGCTCCATATGTGGCTGGAATACCTGAGTTTGAGATACGTAGAGATGTTGTGGAAAATATTTTAAATCAAAAATATCTGGATATAATTTTTAGCACTCCGATAACTAATAAATTATCATATAGATAAAAAAATAGATGTATCTTAGCTAATTTTAGTTAAGGTACATCTATTTTACTGTTAAATCAAAGGATTTAGAGAAGCAATCTTAGTAACAGCTACGTAGACTCTAGATATTTCATACCAAGTCTTAAAGTCGACAACTCCAGTTTGAGGCAATCCAAATATTTTTTGGAAGGTTCTAACTGCTTCAGCTGTTTGCTCGCCGAAGATACCATCTTCGACAACCTTAGGGACTGCAGGGTACGAATTAGATATAGCATTTAATTGATTTTGAATAGTTCTTACATAAGATCCCTCTGAGCCAACCTGTAAGGAAGTACCAGGATAGGAAACTGGAACTCCGGATACAATTTGAGCATTTGCAAATACTATATTATCACCATAAAAATATTTTAAAATATCCTCATAATTATATCCCTGATCACCTAGGTCCTTACTTCCCCATTGAGCCATCTGATCAGGACATTGTACTCTGACGCCGTCGCAATATTGCGCCAAAAGCGGCTGTCTAGAGGTAGGAGGTCTTCTTATAAATGTATTGAATACTGAGTCTACAACAACAGATATTTCATCAAAAATATTTCGATTGTGTATATATTTATGGTCGTAGTTAGTTGTAGATGTAATCGTAAAATTAAACCCTTTATTTCTATACCACTCAGTAAAAACTCTATTCAATGTAAATGAAATAATAGCGATAACATTTGCGAAAATAGTTTGTTCTGGCCATGTTGAGTATATTTCAGAAGAGGCTACATTTTTTATATAGGTCTTAAATGGAACCCAAAAATTTTCAGCAGATGCATCCTCAGGTAATCCATCGTGAACTACTATAAATTCAGGCACTACAGGATTATCTAAAACGACAAATCCAGTCGGTGC
>NZ_JALEXO010000309.1 GCF_022780145.1 Intestinibacter sp. | reverse complement strand
CTTAATAATACTTATATATTTTATAGTCCAGGAAGACCTATTACACTATTTAACACGTTTAATATAAGAACTACTGCAAATGCTGAAAATCCAGCAAGTGTTCCACCTATTGTCCATGAATTTAATGTATCTTTAACTGATATACCACCAAATCTAGATAATACCCAGAATCCTGAATCATTTGGAAGTGATAATCCTACTCCACCTGCACCTGTTATTAAAAGTATTAATCCTGCTGAATCTGCAGCTTCTATAACAACCTCTGAAAAGCTCTTTTCAAAGTAACTGTGAAGTAAAGCAAACGCTACCACTGAACCTATTAATAAAGCTATATTTTTGTCACCTAAAAATGATGCTACTGATACTACCATTGAATCTGCTGGCAATACTGCTTTTACTACATTTGATAATAAGATTATGCATATTGGAAATAATAAAGTAAACATTGATAAACCAAACGATGGTATATTTTCATCGCTTTCTGTTGCTGTTGCTGCTACTTCAGCTTCTGATTTATCCATTTTGAATGCTTCTGCCTTATTAAATCTTTTTCCATATAGCCAACCACCGACTAATATAGCTGGAAATGCACATAATATAGAATAGAATATAAATGCTCCGACATCTGCATTCATATTAGCTGCTACTGACAATGGTCCTGGTGTAGGTATAACCATCGCATGTCCTACTATTGTACCGACACCTAATGCACATATGAATATCATTAATGATTTTTTAGTTTTATCTGCTATGTATTTTACTATCGGCATCATTATAACGAATGCTGCATCCATATAAACTGGTATTGAGATTAAGAATCCTGCTGTTGTCACTGCTATTGCTGCGTTTTTGTCGCCTGTTTTACTAAGTAATCCATTTGCTATAGATTGTGTCGCCTTTGATTCTGACAACACATTACCAAATACAATTCCTAAACCAATTACTATACCTATTGAACCTAAAGTATTACCAAATCCCGCTGATATAGTTGAAGATATGTCACCTATTGGCATACGTACTAAAAATCCTGTTAAAATTGATGTCAATAATAATGCTATAAAAGGATTTAATTTAAATTTAATTATTGAAATTAGCAATATTAATATAGATATTGCGAAAACTATTAATAATCCATAACCTGATATCATTTTCTCCTCCTAAAATTCCTATAAGTTGTTTATTTGCTTTCCTTTATTTTTATTATTTATCGCTTACTTTAACTCCAGCTAATTTTTCAAAATATTGAACTATACCGCTGTGGTCGTCATTCATATGTCCTGATACCTTTAATGCTTGCAGTATTTCAAATAATTGACTAGTAAGTGGTAATGGCACATCTATATCATGAGCTGTAGCCATAACATTTTTTATATCCTTGTGGTTTATTGATATTTTTCCGCCTGGTTTGAAGTTTCCTTCTATCATCATAGGTGCTTTAGCATCTAAAACTGTACTTCCTGCAAGACCTCCTCTTATAGCTTGATAAACTTTTTCTGGATCTGCTCCTGCTTTTTTAACAAGAACCAATGCTTCAGATATTGTAGCTATAGTTAAGTTAACTATTATTTGGTTTGCAAGCTTAGTTACACTACCGCTTCCGCTTTCACCTATTAATAAAGCAGATGATCCCATTACATCGAAATATTCTTTTAATCCATCGAAGTATTGTTGTTCTCCACCTGCCATAAATGCTAATGTTCCGTCGATTGCCTTTGGTTCTCCTCCACTTACTGGTGAATCTATAAATCCAACGTTCATTTCTTTTAATTTAGTATAACAAGTCTTTGATTCTGTTGGAGTAACTGAACTCATATCGCAAACTATAGTTCCTTCTTTTATAGTTTCACATACACCGTCTTTTCCAAATAATACATCTTGTACTATTTTTCCATTTGGTAATATTGTAAATATGACTTCGCAAATTTCCCCGATTTCTTTTAAAGTAGCACTTTTTGCTCCTAATTCCACAAACTCATTTACTACTACTTCATTTAAATCATACACATATAAATCACAACCGGCTTTTAATAAATTCTTAGCCATTGGTCTTCCCATTATCCCTAATCCTATAAATCCTGTTTTTTTCATTTTATTTTTTCTCCCTTCGATTTCTTATGATTTTATTTTACTACATACCGGTATACCTGTAAACGTTTTTCTTTTGTTTTTTTGTGTTTTTTTGAATTTAATAATTTTTTTGTTTACAAATTCACATATTTGTTATAATTTTAATTAGTGATATATAAATTTAAGAAAGGAGATACTATAATGATTGAAATGAAACCTTTACAATTAAAGGCATATGATTATATAAAGGATTTAATATTAACTCATCAATTGCGAGACGATGAAATATATTCTGAAACTAAAATAGCTAAAGAATTAGGTATTTCAAGAACTCCTTTAAGAGATGCAATTCACCATTTAGTAGAAGAAGGATACATAGATATCATTCCAAGTAAGGGATTTAAACTTCATAAAATGACAAAGCAAGATGTGCTAGACACTTTTCAAATAAGATCTGCAATCGAAGGATACTGTACTTTTTACATAACAGAAAATTATAAAACAGAAGAATGTCAACAACTATTTTCTTATTTAGAATACTTGCTTTTTAAGCAAGAGCAAATATTAAATTCTAGTAAATCGATTGAAGAATTTACTCCATTTGATAATAAATTTCATATTGAAATAGTACATCATCTAAAAAATCAATCCTTCAATAAACTATTTGATATGCAGCTTTATAGAATAAAAGCCCTAGCAACATCATCCTTATCTCATGTCGGTAGAATGGAAGATACTTTGAAAGAACATAAAAAAATATTCAATGCTATGACTAGTGGAGATGTTGAAAATATATACAAAATTACTATGGAGCATATGCAAAATCCTCTTTATATCAACCTTGAAGATTTATCATCTATTGAATAAAATTTGTTAATTTTTTATTTTTATTTCACACAAAAAACAGGCAAATATGTAAACCTTATTTTTTATAAAGTTTATTTATTTGCCTGTTCTAAATTTTATTTATATTTTCCTGTTTTTAATTTTTTATAATGAATACTTTTTTATTTGTAAACAATTTTAGATAAATCGCATATAGTTAGCATAGTGTCGTAGATTTGTTTTAATAATCCTAATCTATTTGCTTTTATAGCTTCGTCTTTATCCATTATCATTACATTGTCGAATAAGTTATCTACAAGTGGTTTTATTGAAGCAAAGGCATCTAATGCTTTATTGTATTCTTTATTAGCTAAGAATCCTTCAACTTGTGATTTTATTTCTTTAAATCCAGCATTTAATTTTATTTCTGGATCTTCTTTTAATAATGCTTCGTCTACTTTATCAGACTCAGCTTTTTCAGCTAATGTAGATACTCTGTTGAATGCTGTTAACATTTCAACTAATTCTTCTTTTTGAAGCCAGTTGTTTAATTCAACTGCTCTAGTATGTATGTCTGATATACTGTTTAAGTTAGAGCTTAATACAGCGTCTATTACATCGTATCTTATTCCTAAATCCTTGAATAGGTTTTTAACTCTTTCAGTGAAGAAGTCCATTATTTGAGCCACTACTTCAGCTTTATTGAATTCTAAGTTATCGTAGTTGTCAAGAGCATCGCCAACTAATTTTTCTAAGTTTATGTCTAATTTCTTATCTAGTAATATACTTAATATACCTAAAGCTTGACGTCTTAGAGCATATGGGTCTTGTGAACCTGATGGTTTTATTCCTATTGCGAAGAAGCCTGCTATAGAGTCTAATTTATCAGCTATAGATAGAGCTATACCAGCTTTAGTTTCTGGAAGTATATCTCCTGCAAATCTTGGTAGGTAATGTTCGAATATAGCTTCAGCTACAGCGTCATTTTCACCACAAACCTTAGCGTATTCACGTCCCATTACACCTTGAAGTTCAGTAAATTCAAATACCATATTAGTTACTAAGTCGGCTTTACATAATTTAGCAGCTCTCATAGCATCGTTTAGTATTTCTTTTTCATCAAGAGTATCTACTATATCTTCTACTAATTTTTCTATTCTTAAAGTTTTATCGTATACTGTTCCTAATTTAGCTTGGAATACAACAGTTTTTAAGTTTTCTACAAATGATTCTAGTGGTTTTTTGATGTCTTCTTTGTAGAAGAATAGAGCATCTGCAAGTCTAGCTTCTAGAACTTTTTCATTACCAGCTTTTACTAAATCTAATCTGTTATCTCCTCCATTTCTAACTGCTATAAAGTATGGTAATAGCTTACCATCCTTAGAAACAGGGAAGTATCTTTGGTGGTCTTTCATTGGAGTTGTTACAACTTCTTTAGGAAGTTTTACATAGTCTTTATCGAATTCCCCATAGAAAGCAGTAGGATATTCTACTAAATAAGTTATTTCTTCTAGTAAATCATCTTCTATTTCAACTACTCCACCTAAAGATTTTGCTACTTCTTCAGATTGAGTTTTTATAGTTTCTTTTCTTATATTTTGATCTAAAACTACATAATTATTTTTAAGTGCTTCAAAGTATTCTTCTATTGAATTTACTTCTATTTCCTTTGCACCTAAGAATCTATGTCCTTTAGTTACGTTAGAAGCTATTATACCTTCTAAGTCTATAGGTAGAGTTTCGTCGTTTAATAGAGCTACCATCCATCTTATAGGTCTAGCAAATTTCATATTTTTGCCACCCCAACGCATAGCCTTAGGGAATGTAACGCCTTTTATAGCTTCTGGTACGATTTCTTTTAAAACTTCAGCAGTTGCTTTTCCTTCTTCCTTTAAAGTACCGAATAAATATTCTTCTTTTCCTGCTTGCTTAAAGTATACATCACCTTCAGCTAAACCTTTGCTCTTCATAAATCCTAAAGCTGGCTTTGTAAAGTTTCCATCAGCATCTACTGCTATTTTTTTAGATGGACCTTTTACTTCTTCTTCAAGATCTGCTTGGTTGTCGCTTATTTTGTTTATTACAAAAGTAAGTCTTCTTGGTGTTGCATAAGTTTCTATATCTCCAAATTCAACTCGATTTTCAGTTAATGATTTTTGTAAGTTTTCTTTTATTTGTGCTAGTGTAGATTCAACAAATCTTGATGGTAATTCTTCTACACCAATTTCTAGTAAAAAGTAATTTTTCATTATTTGTCACCTTCCTTTATAAGAGGGTATCCCATTTCTTTTCTTTGTTCTACATAAAGTTGAGAAACAGCCTTTGCCATATCTCTAACTCTTCCTATGAATGAAGCTCTTTGGCTTACACCTATTGCTCCATTTGCATCTAGAGTATTAAAAGTATGTGAACATTTTAAAACATAGTCATAAGCTGGTATAACTAGTCCTTTTTCTATTATTCTCATAGCTTCTTTTTCGTATATATCAAATAAATTGAATAGCATTTCTGCATCACATTCTTCAAATGCGTACATTGAGTTTTCGTATTCTTGTTTTTTGAATACTTCTCCATAAGTTATAGAATCATTCCATTTTAAGTCATATACACTATCTACATCTTGTATATACATAGCAATTCTTTCTAAACCATATGTAATTTCGCCAGTTTCTAATTCACATTCTATACCACCGACTTGTTGGAAATATGTAAATTGAGTAACCTCCATACCATCTAGCCAAACTTCCCATCCAAGTCCCCAAGCTCCAACTGTAGTTGATTCCCAGTTATCTTCAACGAATCTTATGTCGTGTTCTAATGGATTTATACCTATAGCTTCTAGACTCTTTAAATATAAATCTTGTATGTCATCTGGTGATGGTTTTAATATAACTTGGAATTGATGATGTTGATATAATCTATTTGGATTTTCACCATATCTACCATCTGCAGGTCTTCTAGATGGTTCAACATAACATACACTCCATGGTTCTGGTCCTAGAGAACGTAAAAGTGTATTTGGGTTCATAGTACCTGCACCTTTTTCGACATCATAAGGTTGCATCATGATACATCCTTGCTTAGCCCAATAGCTTTGTAGAGCAAGTATCATTTCTTGAAAATTCATAATAATACCTCCTGTATAATATACTACTATATTATAAATATTTATTTTATAAAAATTTATTTATTTTGTAATAATAACATTAAAGCCTCCCGTTTACACGAAAGGCTTTTAAAGTTCTTCGTTAATACGATTAGGATAACAAAAGTGGTCTAGTTTGTCAATATTGTTCGTATTATAGACATTTTAATATCTATTATTGATCACTTTTTTTGTCTAGATTTATCACTATTTCGTCTACTTCTTCTGGTTTTATCTCGTCATTAGAAGAAGTTTTAGGTTCTTTTGATTTGTTTTTATCTATAATATCTTTTACGTCTTTTGCTTTTCCTGAAACCATGTCTTTTATAGTGTTAAATTTATCTTCACTAAATTCACCTAAATCTATAACTGTGTCTCCTTCTTCATTTGCTACTTTTATTTTACATTTTGAAAGTACTGCAGCTGATAGTCCAACTAAAGTAAGCATTGGCCCTATTATGGCACCGACTACACCTATAGCAAAAGGTATATTTAACATTGTTTTGCCATCTCTTTCAATTATTACTCTAACTACACTGCTCTTTTTAATTAGATCTAAAATTTGTTCTTTTAATTCATCTGTATTTTTCCCAAATATCTCAGTTGTCTTTTTGTTTTTTTGATTTGATTCACCACAGCTTGTTTCTAAATAGATAATTGCATCTACTACGCTTCCGTCAGTTTTTTCCAAAGCTTCCTTAGCTTGCTTGTATGTTGCATTTGGAAATCTCTCTAATACCTTATCGATAGCTTCTATTGTTACTTGACTCATATTATTCAGCTCCCTTTTTGTTTTCTATACTTTCTATTAAGTTTAATGATTTAAAGCCTCTGTTGTCAACATATTGATTTAAATATCTTTTTAATATTTTATCTAGCTCTTTAACTATATATTTTGATACCTTCGCCTTATTACACGTCAAAATATCATTATTTAATATATATTCCATTAGTCTAATTGTTGTTAAATCTATTTTCATATTGTATTCGAAAAAATCTCTACATTTTTCGCATATTGCTCCACCTTCATATATATTAAACACGCTGTTAGTCAAATTTTTATTGCCACAATTACTGCATCTATTGACTATTGGTCTAAATCCTATGTAATCTAAAAATTTCAATTCAAATGCGTCCTTTATAAATACTTTATCTATGTCCTCTTTAGCATATAGATACAAGGTCTGTGCCAATAAAATAAACATCCTATTATTGGTAACTTCATCTTCTACATTATAATTAATAAGCTGCACAGCGTATGTAGCGTATGAAAATCTATCTAAATCATAAGATATCTCGTAAAAACTCTTTATAATTTCACTTTGGACTACTCTATACATATTGCCCTGCTTCTTCAATGTAAAATTAGAATATGCAAAAACTTGACAAGATGTTAGTAAAGCACTCTTAGTCCTTCTAGCACCTTTAGCAATTGCAGATAGCTTGCCTAGCTTTCGTGTAAATATAGTTAATATCAAATCATTTTCTTTATATTTAACTGCCCTAAGGACTATTCCTTGGGTATTTACAATCACCATTATTATTCAACGTCTCCCTTTTTTTGAACCTTTCTTCGGATAAAGCTCGATAATCGTATAAATATAGATAAGCCTCTATGCTTCCAGTTCTTTTAAAAACCTCCCAAAATAATTTATACATTTAAAAACCCCCTTCTTACATTTTATCTATAGTTTTTGTAAGAAGAGGTCAAAAAATTCATATATTTAAGAAACAATATTTGACAAAAATATTGTCGTAATTACAAAGAATAATACTACACCTATCATATCTAATAAAACAGATATAAGTGGTGAAGATATTATAGATATGTCTCCTGATAGATGTTTTAGCATTAAAGGCGTAAAGCTACCTATCATAGCTCCTACGATCATATTAATCCATACGCAAATTCCTATTACTATAGCCATATTCCAATTGTTTAAAATGACTCTGGCCATTAAACCTATAATAATAGAACATACAAGTCCTGTAATTAATCCTACAGCACCTTCCTTTAATACAGTTTTAAAGTCTATATCCTCCTCATCGTTATTAGATAACGTCATTATCGTCAATGAAGAAGATTGCATCCCAACACTTCCACCCATAACTAATATTACTGGAACGAAGCATAAGAATTTAACATAAGTCAAACCTTCTATAAAAGTTGCATTAGTCAATATCATTGCAGTAAACAGCCCACCTATTACGATAAGTAATAACCATGGTATTCTAGCTCTGACTGATGAAATTATTTGCTCCATCATAGTAGAGTCGGGCTTTTCTGCTACGTCTCTTTCATGTTCAGAAGATCCAGCTAGTTTATATAAATCCTCTGTAGCCTCCTCCTCCATGACATCTATTATATCGTCTACAGTTATTATACCTCTCAATATATTATTTTTATCTACAACAGGAATAGCTAGTAAATCGTACTTAGATACTAACTTCACAGCTAGCTCTCTATCATCATCATCGTAAACTGATATTATGTTTTCACTCATTAAATCAGCAACTACTACAGAATCTCTAGCTGTAATCAACTCTCTAAGAGATAATACCCCTACTAACTTTTCGTCGTTATCGACAACATATATGTAGTAAATAGTCTCAGCATCCTCAGCATTTTTTCTCATATGCTCAATAGCTTCCTTGGCAGTCATATTTTCATTGACTTCTATATATCCAGTTGTCATTATTCCCCCAGTTGATTCTTCTTCATATCCTAAAAGATGTTTTACATCCTCGGCATCCTCTTTATTAAGTAAATTTATTATTCTCTGTCTTTCATCGTCTTCTAGTTCACTTAATATATCAGTCAAATCATCTAAAGACATCTGTTCTAAGATATTTCTGCCGTGTTCTACATCTATTAGAGAAAATATAGATCTAAAAAATTCAGGTCCACTTTCCTCTAAAATCGACGCCGACATATCAATCGGCAAAACTTCGAAAAGTTTTACCTTCATCTCTTCGTCTAAGTCCTCCATTACATCGAAGATATCCATAATATGATATTCTTCTAATAATTCTCTTAGTTCCAATACTTTATTGTTTTCTAATAAATCGAGTACCTGCTCTAACAACAGGTTAGAATCATTGTTTTTCCTATCCATATAATCCACCTTTATTTATCATTATATCCAAAATCACTGATGTAATTTTGTAAATTTCTCCAATTTTCTTTTACTTTTACCCATAATTGAAGATTTATCTTTGAACCTAATAAAAATTCCATATCTTCTCTCGCTGATTTTCCTATGCCTTTTAGCTTTCTACCGTTTTTACCTATTATTATTCCCTTGTGAGATTCTCTTTCACAGTAGATAACAGCAGATATATCTACTATATCTTTGTCTTTTCTAGCTTTCATTTTTTCTATTTCTACAGCAACACCATGTGGTACTTCATCATCTAAATAGTGTAGAACTTTTTCTCTTATTAATTCTGAAACGAGTACCCTCTCTGGTTGGTCTGTTATCATGTAATCAGGGAAGTATTTTGGACCTTCTTCAAGGTATTTTTCTATTACCTTTAGAAGCTCACTTATATTTCTTCCTTTAAGGGCTGATATTGGAACTATTTCTTTAAATAAATCTTCTTTTGAATATAAATTCATCAAATCAAATAGCTCAGCTTCTTCTAGTTTATCTATTTTGTTTAAAACTAAAACTACTGGAGTTTTTATCCCCTTTAAATCTTCTATGATTTTTCTATCTCCAGGTCCTATTTTCTTTGAATCGTCTACTACGAATAATACTAAATCAACATTTTTAAAAGCATCTGTTGCTGATTTTACCATAAATTCGCCTAATTTATTTTTGGGTTTGTGTATACCTGGCGTATCCAAAAATACAATTTGACATTTTTCATCAGTGTACACTGCTTGAATTGTGTTTCTAGTAGTTTGAGGCTTATCACTCATTATTGCAATTTTTTCTCCTACTACGTTATTCATTAATGTTGATTTTCCTACATTTGGTCTACCTACTATACTAACAAATCCTGATTTGAACATTTACATTTTCTCCTAACTTATTATATTTTACTAATTTTTGTCATTGCTTAAAAGTCACCTTTAGCAAAATAATGTGGTAATAAATCCTTTATATTTATTTCTATTATATCTCCTTTTGAACTTCCAGTTATTATTTGTATATCGTCTGCAAATTCAACTATCACTTGTCTACATATTCCGCATGGCCATGTCGGTTGATTCTTATCTGAGTTATCCGATGCCACTGCAAGTTTTACAAATTTCTTTTCACCCTCTGAAATCGCCTTAAATATCGCTGTTCTCTCAGCACAATTAGTCGCTCCAAAGCTAGCACTCTCTATATTACATCCTGTATAAACCTTTCCATCTGATGTCAGTAATGCAGCCCCTACTCTAAATTTTGAATAAGGTACATATGCATTAAATCTCGCTTCTTCAGCTATTTTTAATAATTCTCTACTGTCCATAGGGTCCTCCTAAAATTTACGATAAAATTGCGTAAAACTTCGATTTTACAATTTTACCATAGCATTATTATTATAACACAAAGATTTGATTAACGATTATTTATTTACGTTAATTAAAATTTTTTAATAAAAGTTAAATATTTTTATTTGGAATACAAGCATCGCTATCAATATTCCCAATAAAGCTCCTGCTACTGTCTCCCAAAATGTATGTATCTTACCCTCGATTCTACTCTGAGCCACCAAGACAGCCATTATATATCCTAAAACTGCAGCAATTGGATTTTCGACCATCATAGTTATAGCTGTCGCAAGTGCAAATGCAAGTGCTGCATGGCCACTCGGCATACCTCCCTGAAGAGGAGTACCAGTAGCCGTAAGAGCCTTGACTACAACTACTGCGATTAAAACCAATACAATACATATCAAGGTTACATGAGGATCTGATTTTCTAATCGATACTATGACCGATTGTGAAAGAAGCACAAATTTATCATAAAAAATTAAATATCCCACAGCCACAGCATTTAAAGAGGAAATTAAAACTCCACCTGCAGCAACATCCTTTGCAATTTTTGCCAATGGATGAATTTCATTTGTAGTTAAATCTACTGCATTTTCTACAGCAGTATTAAACATCTCTGATACTATTACTAAGCTTATAGAAAGAAGTAGTATCATCATCTCTACCCTGCTCAAATTTAAAAATAAACTTATTAAAAGTACCAATACAGCTGTAACATAGTGAATTTTCATATTTCTCTCGTGCTTGAAAGTATATATAACACCTTCAATAGCTGCATTAAATGCTTTTATAATATTTTGGCGTGGTTTGTTTCTTTTCATAAAAACCTACTCCCTTGTTATTCCTAACTTATTTAGAATATACTCTTCCTTTTGTCTCATTTCCTTAGTATGCTCTTCAGTATCGTGGTCGTATCCTAGTAAATGGAACATACTGTGGCAAACTAAGAAGCATACCTCTCTCTCAAAGCTGTGGTTGTACTCTCTGCTTTGTTCGAAGGCTCTTTCTAGAGACACAACTATATCACCTAGAGATTCTTCTCCAAATTCTACATCGAATTCATCTTCTACTAAAAGAGGAAATGATAGTACATCTGTAGCTCTATCTATACCTCTGTATTCTTTATTTAATTGATGTATTTCTTTATTGTCTACAAAAGATAAGCTTACTTCATAATTATCGTCATAATCTTCATAATCTAAACATTCTAGTATAATATCTTTTATTTTTTCTATTAAATCTTCACTAACTTCTAATTTATCTTGTCTATCGTCTATTATTAATTCCATAAATTCACCTACTATTTAATATTTTTCAAGCCCTATATTATTTTATTATCTTTTAGAGCTTTTTGCATTCTTTTCTTTTTCTCTTTTACTTCTTTTATATTCTTCTCTTTTTTCAAATTTTTCATAAGCCTTGATTATTCTTTGAACTAATTCATGTCTAACTACGTCTTTTTCTGTAAGCTCTATTTTACCTATACCTCTTACATCGCTCAATATATTAGTAGCTTGAATTAGACCGCTTTTTTTGTTGTCTGGAAGGTCTGTTTGAGTTATATCTCCTGTAACTACAGCCTTAGAGCCAAATCCAAGTCTTGTCAAGAACATCTTCATTTGTTCTGGTGTTGTATTTTGGGCTTCGTCTAGTATTATAAATGCATTGTCTAGAGTTCTACCTCTCATAAATGCAAGTGGCGCAACCTCTATAGTTCCTCTTTCTAGGTATTTATTTACTCTATCTCCACCTAACATATCAAATAGAGCATCGTAAAGTGGTCTTAAATAAGGGTCTACTTTATCTTTTAGATCTCCAGGTAAAAATCCCAAACTTTCTCCAGCCTCAACTGCCGGTCTAGTCAAGATAATTCTGCTGACTTCATCCTTTTTAAATGCGCTTACTGCCATAGCTACTGCCAAATAAGTTTTACCTGTACCAGCTGGACCTATTCCAAAAGTTATATCATTTTGATTTATAAGCTCTATATATTTCTTTTGACCTAAAGTTTTAGGTTGAACTGCCTTTCCCTTTTTAGTCACTACGATGACATCTTCTAATTCCTTTATTTGCATCTCACTGCCTTCTAGTAGTAGAGATAAGCTGTATGTCACAGATTGTCTATCTAGAGATTTTCCATTAATAACTGTCTCTTGCAATTCTGTCATCAATTTATAGGCTAATTCTACGTTTTTTTCTTCGCCCATTAATACAATATTTCCTTCTCTTAAGATAACATCAATACTCAATGTATCTTCTATTAATTTAATATTTTCATCGAAATTTCCAAATATTTGTCTTTCAAATTCCTGTTCTTCTATTAAAAATTTTTTTTGTACTATCAACTAAGTTATGCCTCCTTAAAATGTTTATCATAAGTAATTTTTAATTTATTGATTACTTTGTTCGCTGTCTTCTTTTTTATTTTTATCGTACTCGTTTTTTACATCATCTATAGGTCTCTTTTCTGGATTAGATGGAATAGACTCTCCATCTTCTGTTTTACTTTTTTCTTGTAAAATTTTATTGATTTCTGTTTTATTTAGAGAATATACTTTTGATATATCTTCACTTGCTTGTACTGTTACAATATATTCTAACATATTTTTGTCTACTTTATGTTTATAATTTACATCTCTTACTTTTGCAGATGCCGGCATCATGTAGTATAATTCCTTCAAAGCCTTTTGTTTCAATTCATCTTTTAGATTATCCACATCTATTTTTACGTCTTTTTTCTCAACCTCGTAAAACGTACTTATCAAAATTTTTATTGGAAAAGTATAATTTCCTAACTTAATTTCTTTCATATTATTTTCAATTACATAGTTCTTATATTTTATATTTCTCATTATTTCGTATTTATTATCATAGAAAGTTATGGTATAAACATTTTTGCTCTGTCCCGTCTTTTTATTTTGAGTCTGTATGTAAGGCTTTTTTTGATCACTTTCGTAAAAAGTAGTCGCCCAAACCTCGGGCATAGACGATGTATTGGCACCCTGAATTAGCAAATCTCCTTTTTTGACTATATCACCAGCTGATACAACTGCATCTCCACTTCTAGCGATTACTTTTTCTATTATACCATTTTTAGCTGCTATGATATTACAATAATTAGAATTTACCTTTTGAGTTTTTTCGTCGTCCTTTTTTGTAACTGTCACAAATACGTTTGTTCCATTTACATTTATGGATAAATAAGCTACCTCATCTATTTCTTGCATTATATGGTCTCTAATAGTCTTTCTATCGATTGTTTTTTTATAGACTCCTGGCTTTAATCCACATTCTTTTAGTTCATCCTGCAAAACGTCCTTGTCTATTCCCTCTGGGCAATCTATATATATGTCTGTTACAAATTGAGTTGTAACTAGAAGCAATAAAAGCGATACAATACCTGCAAGCAACATAATTTTGTACCTATATATTCTCTTTGCTAGAAATGGAATCCCTGTTTTCTGTTTTATTTTTACATCAAATTTATTACCTCTATATATATTTTTTACTTTTTTAAAATCACCTCTAGATACACTAAATTCTACCTTTGTTCTGTTTATCCTAGTTACGTTGTAAATAGAGATCTTATTTTTGCATATAAAATTTAAATATTTTTCTGTATCTATCCCCTCTACAACTAATACATAATATCCCTTTATATAGTTAATCAACGCTTTTCCCCCTCTAATCGACATATTCTAGAGAATATATTATTCCCTTTATGCCTATTTCACCCTCATTTATATATTTCAAAACTAATTTATCTCCTGTTATTTTAACTATTTTTTCCTTTGTTTTTATTCTTATCAAATTATTATCATATTCAACTATATTTAAATAATTTTCTATACTCAAAAATTTATTGCTCACTATAGTGATAATCGGCTTTACAACCTGTAAATCTGATGATATATCCATAAAATACCTCCTTTAAAAATGAGTTTCTTCATATATTTTATGAATTTTATAATCTATAAATGTGATATTTAATCAAAAAAATACTACCTCTATTTAGGTAGTTAGATTTACTCAGATTATTTATTCAATATCCAAATAAAATAGTTTAAAACCATCGCATATGTAATCCAAATTAAGTAAGGTACATTTAGTAGAGCTGCTTTTACATTTACATTAAAAAATGTATAAATCATAGCCATCAAAATTAACATCAATATAAAAATTTCTACTAGCGCTACAAATCTCAAATTAAATCCAAAAAATAAAACGCTCCACAAAAAATTTAACGCCAATTGAAGGTAGTAAAAAAACGAAGCTTCTTTTATCTTTTGAGTACTTTTTTGAGATTTTATTACTATGTAATACGATATTCCCATCAAAACATATAAAATCGGCCATACTATTTGAAATACATCGCTACTTGGAGCAAAGTCCGGCTTTATAAGCTGTAAATATTGAATTTCAAAGGAGGTTTGAGATATTAATGTAGATATCAAAAAACTCAAATAACCTATTAAAATCGGAATCAAGACACATATAATAAATTTCTTTATTTCTTTTACTGATATAATCAAGTACTTCACTCTCCTAATAATTATTTATAATAATTATGTAAAATATATATAATATATGACTTTAATTCTTCATCAAATAGGTTGTATAAATTTTTATTAAAAGCTTAGATTTTTAGCTATTGAGCTATTTCTATAATTTTTATCACCAGTTACATCTTTGACTAATTTAATAAATGGTGGTAGCTCTACCTCTTCATCTATATCATTAATTTTTATCTCAAGAAGTGCATACTCCTCGCTAAATGAATATGAATCTAATTCAAAATATTGATTTTTGTAGATAAAGCAGTATCTCACTTTAGAAATTTGATGTAGTGAAGTATCCGCCTCTGATAAATAGGCTACATATTCGTCTGGAGTAATTTTATATTCCTTTTCGATGCGCTCTACATTTGAAACATCTCTTTTTTCAGTATAATAAAATGTAAAGCCTTCTTCTTTATTTCCCTTTTGACGTACTCTTCGTTCAACATTTTCATCCTTTTTAACTAGGTAAGTTTGAATTATATTTGAAGCAGAACTGCAACCCATATTATTTATATCCTCTTGAGTTGGTTTTTCGATTAAAAATTTTCTCTCTATTTTTTTAGGTAGAGGTTCTCCAAGAAGATTAAAGACTTCTTCAACAACTCTATCTACCTTTCCTGAAAAATCAGTTGAATTGTCGAAAACTCTCAAATGTGAATGTCCTATCCATGCTTCTAGAGTTTTCTTGTCCTTTACGATAGCCTCTTCAGGCGATTCACTTCTAGCAGCATTGTTTCCAACATCTTCTTTTGATGGATCATTCCAAACATAAAATTCCTCTGCTCCATCAGCTGCAGTTACCAAGTGAAATACAGCATCGTAATAGTCCATTACCTCAGAAAATGTTAAATTTCTCTCTTGTAGCATTTTTTCCATAATATCTCTATCTACATAAGCCAGGCAGTCCAATACTCCTCTATCGTAAAAAATTACCAGCTTATCTGGATCACAATAGTCCGCCATTTTTTCATAAAGCTTTTCCTTGGCTAACTGCTTATCTAGTACAAACTCCTGGAAATCTATCATCGAAATACAATCACCTGGCTTAATACCAGTTAAAATCAACTCTGTAGGAGTCTCCGGCACTATGCACACATGAAATCCTCTATCTTGTAGTATATTTTCTAATAGAGACATAATAGATGATTTTCCAGCTCCTGGCCCCCCTGTAATACAAATTTTCAACATACTTTTTCCCCCTGATTAGTAAACTTTTTATATAATTTAATTCTATCTTAATTATCAAAAAATATCTATTTCGAAAACGTAAAAAGGCCTAGAATTATATTCTAGACCTTTTAATCTATTGTAAGTTTTTTCTAACTAATTCATTTATTAGCTTTCCATCTGCACGCCCTTTTACCTTAGGCATTATAGATGACATAATTTTCTTCATATCCTTCATAGAAGTAGCTCCTACTTCAGATATAGTAGAAATTACGATTTCGTTTAGTTCTTCTTCGCTTAATTGTTGAGGTAGGTACTCTTTTAAAACTTCTATTTCAGCTTCTGCTTGACTTACTAAGTCATCTCTATTAGCTTTTTTGAAATCTCCTAGAGAATCTCTAGTTTGTTTTAATAGTTTAGCTATAAGATCTGTTATTTCAGCATCTCCTAGCTCAACCCTATTATCAACTTCATATTGCTTAATTGAAGCCCTAATTAAAGTTACTACTGATTTTCTAGTATTATCTTTGTTTTTCATAGAAGACTTAAGATCTTCTTGTAACTTTTGTTTAAGGGACATTCCCTTCACCTCTTTATTTCATATTACTATCTTTTAGCATTTTTTCTTCTAGCTGCTTCAGCTTTTTTCTTACGTTTAACACTTGGTTTGTCATAGTGTTCTCTTTTTCTTACTTCTGACATTATGCCAGACATAGCACATTGACGTTTAAATCTTCTTAAAGCACTATCTAATGATTCATTTTCTCTTACTCTTACTTCTGACATTCTTTTTCCCTCCCTCCGATCTCGCGAATTATGTATAAAGTCACAAAGGCCCTTACAAAACCTCTGCAATTTCATACTTGTATATTATAAACTATATTTATACTTTTATCAAGTATTTTAATTAAATATACAAATGAAATATTAATACACAAGAAAATCTCTACTTAAAAATCAGTAAAATTTATTATTTTGCTTCTTTTTCATACATTGGAAGCTTTTTACCAGCTAATACATGGAAATGAATATGTTTTACTTCTTGGCCACCATCTGAACCACAGTTGTTTATTATTCTAAATCCTGCATCTGCAAAACCTTTTTCTTTTGCTATTATATTAATGACTTTGTGAATATGTGCAATAATATCCATATCTTCATCATTTACGTCTAAAATACTATCATAATGTTTTTTAGGTACTACTAGAATATGATATGGTGCAACAGGATTTATATCGTTGAATGCTAAAACCTTGTCATCTTCATATACTATATCTCCTGGTATTTCTCCAGCTATTATTTTACAAAATAAACAGTCCATCCCTTATACACCTCCTTTGTTGATTATATTTATTTCTACATACTATACTAAAATTCCTTCTAAGAATTCATTTTTTACGTCTATTATTTTTACTTTTAAAATCTGTTCTGTTATATCTTTATCGCTTTGTACTATAACTTTAACGTAATTTTCTGTTAAACCTTCATATTTATCGTGTCCAACTTTTTGTTCAAATAATACATTGAATTCTTTATTTAGCATTTTTTCTCCAAATTTTTTGAAGTTAATTTTATTTAGTTCAAGTAGCTTTTCACTTCTATCGTGTTTTGTATTTGGATCTACTTGATTTTCCATAACTGCTGCTGGTGTTCCTTTTCTTGGAGAATATTTGAACACGTGCATATGAGTAAGCTCTATGTCCTTTAGGAATTTATATGTTTTGTCGAATTCTTCCTCAGTTTCTCCAGGGAATCCCACTATAACATCTGTAGTTATAGATACATTAGGTATAGTAGATCTAAGTCTATCTACTATTTCTTTGTACTCTGCTGTGTTGTATCTGCGTTTCATTCTCTTAAGAGTTTCGTCGCATCCACTTTGTAGAGATAGATGGTAGTGAGGGCAGACCTTCTTCATAGATGAAACTGCTTCTACAAATTCATCTGTAAATAGTATAGGTTCTACTGAGCTAAGTCTGATTCTCTCTATGCCGTCTATATCGTTGATACTCTTTATTACATCTAAAAGCTTCACATCGCTGTCCTTTATATCTTTTCCATAAGATGCCACATGTATACCTGTAAGCACTACTTCTTTGTAGCCGTTATCTGCAAGAGTTTTTACTTCGTGTATTATACTTTCTAAATCTCTACTTCTAACTCTACCCCTCGCATATGGAATTATGCAGTATGAACAGAATCTATCGCAGCCGTCTTGGATTTTCATGAAGGCTCTAGTCTTTCCGTTAGTTTTGTTTATTTCGATTTCTTCAAAGGCTTTTACCTTCATTATATCGTCTACTGTGCTGACTTTCGCATGGCAGTCGATTTTTTCGACTTCTTCTACTATTTTACGTCTGTCGTTTGTACCCATTACTAGGTTTACTTCATCTATTGAAAGTATTTCCTCTGGTGATACCTGTGAATAGCATCCAACTACTGCTATTATAGCGTTTGGATTTTTCTTTTTAACTCTTCTTATATATTGTCTTGATTTTCTGTCACTCATATGAGTTACTGTGCAGGTATTTATAACGTAGACATCTGCATAATCTTCTGTCTCTGCCTTTTCGTATCCTTTCTTTTCGAATAGCTCGATCATTGCCTCTGTCTCGTATTGGTTTACTTTACACCCTAGAGTATAAAATGCCACTTTTTTCATTAAATATTTCCTCCTAAGTCACTTAATTCATATAAAACTATGGAAGAAGCGACTACTGATGCCGT
>NZ_JALEXO010000301.1 GCF_022780145.1 Intestinibacter sp. | reverse complement strand
TTTCATAACCTTCAGTACGTTCATTGATGAAGTCCATATCTTGAAGTCCTTCTTCTATGATTACATGCATAATACCATTAGCAAATGCAACATTTGTACCTGGTTTTAATTTTAGATGTATATCAGCTTTTTTAGCTAAATCTATATCACGAGGGTCAACTACTATAAGTTTACAACCTCTTTGTACAGCTTGACGTATTTGCATGCCGACAACTGGATGTGCTTCTTCTGGGTTAGATCCAACTAACATTATAACGTCTGGATTTTTAGTTATATCTTCGATTGGGTTAGTCATCGCTCCTGAACCTAAAGTCATAGCTAAACCAGCAACTGATGCAGAGTGACAAACACGAGCGCAGTTATCTACGTTATTTGTTCCAAATGCACAACGAACTAATTTTTGCATCATGTAGCAATCTTCGTTAGGTGAACGAGAACAAGCAAAACCTGCTAATGCGTCAGATCCATATTTTCTTTTTATTTCTAAGAATTTAGAAGCTACTAAATCTAATGCTTCGTCCCAAGTAGCTCTTTCAAATTCTCCTGTTTCATGATTTTTGATTAAAGGATATTTTATTCTTTCTTTTGAATGAACGAAATCGAAACTTCCTGAACGACCTTTAACGCATAGTAAACCTTTATTTGATGGACCATCTGCTGCTTCAACATCAACTATTTTATTATTTTTAACTAATAAATAATATTGACATCCTGTTGCACAGTGTGGACAAGTAGTCAAGACCTTCTTATCTATTTGATATTTACGATAATTCTTTCTTCTCTTCATTGTAAGAGCGCCTGTTGGACATGCTTGAACACAGTTTCCACAAGATTCACAGCTAGTATCTGTTAAATCTACATTAAATGGTGTTCCTATTTTTGAATCGAATCCTCTTTGCATAGTGTCTATAGCTCCACGTCCTACTAATTTATGACAAGTGTTTACACATCTATGACATAAAATACAAAGGTTTGGATTATATGTCAAGAATGGATTAGAATCGTCTATTGGTAATTCAGTTTGTTCACCTTCATAAGTAGTTCTTTCTATGCCGTATTCATAACATAAATCTTGAAGTTTACAATCTCCATTTGATGGACAAGAGAAACAATCAGTTTTATGGTTTGATAATAACATATCTAGAACATTTCTTCTTGCATTTCTGACTTTTTCACTGTTTGTAGTTACAACAAGCCCTTGAGCTACTTGTGCATTACAAGCAGTTTCCATTTTTGTTCTTCCTTTATTTTCGATTTCTACCATACACATTCTACACGAACCATCTGGTAACAAATCTTTTATATAACATAAAGTAGGTATTTTAATGCCAACAGATTCTGCAGCATGTAAAATTGATGTTCCTTTTTCAGCCTCTACAGCTTTACCATCTATAGTTAAACGTACCATCTTATTTCCTCCCTTATTTATATAAGAAAATCTAATTTGCTTATATATTATAAAAACTAATTATATATTTTTGGAAAGTATCACAGCATCAAAACTGTGATACAATCCAATATAATTTAGTTTTTATAAATTTTCATCGAGTATCTTTAATTTACACTATTTATTTCTAATGTAATAAACTCATGTTTAAGGGTACGTTATTTGCTTTATATATGATACATATAACATACTTTATACTGATTCAACTTTTCTATGCTTTTGTAATTTTAATAGCACATACTTTATATTCTGGTGCTTTTGCAAATTTATCAAGAGCGGCATTTGTCAACCAGTTACAATTTCCATCTGGGAAGTGGAATGGCATCCAAGTTTCACCTGGAGATACTTTTGTTCCAACAACTGCAGTAGTTTCGATTTTACCACGTCTTGAAGAAACTTTTACTTTATCACCATCTTTAACTCCTATAGCTTCAGCATCTTTTTCGTTTATTTCTATAAATGATTTATTAGATATTTGTACTAATTCTGGAGTCTTACCAGTCATTGCTCTGGCATTGTAGTGATATAATACACGACCAGTCATAAGTATAAATGGATATTCATCATCTGGCAACTCAGCAGATGGAACATATTGAGCTGGATAGAAATACCCAAGTCCTCTAGTAAATTTACCTACATGTAGTATAGGTGTCCCTGGATGATCTTTACTTGGACCTGGCCATTGTAAGCTTCCAACTTCGTCAAGTCTCTTATGGCTTATACCAGCGAAACTTGGAGTTACTGAAGCTATTTCATCCATTATTTCAGATGCAGTTAAATAAGGCTGTGGATATCCCATTCTATTCATTAAATCTATGAATATATCAGTATCTAATCTCATTTCACCTTCTAATTCTACAGCTTTACGTACTCTTTGAACACGTCTTTCTGTATTAGTGAATGTACCTTCTTTTTCAGCGTAACTTACACCTGGTAATATAACGTCAGCATATTGAGCTGTTTCAGTCATAAACAATTCATCTATTACTAAGAAATCTAAGCTTTCTAAAGCTTTAATAATATGATTAGTGTCTGCATCAGTTACAACTGGATCTTCTCCAAATATAAATAAACCTTTGATATCGCCTTTTATAGCAGCTGGGAATACTTCAGTTGCTTTTATACCTACTTTTGGATTCAATTTAGTTCCCCAAGCTTTTTCAAACTTAGCTAATACTTCTGGATTATTAATTTTTTGATATCCTGTGAAATCAGTAGGCATGGCACCCATATCACAAGCACCTTGTACGTTATTTTGTCCACGTATTGGGTTAACACCGCAACCTTCTCTACCTAATTTACCAACTAACATCACCATATTAGATATAGACATGACTCCTTCAGTACCAGTTGAATGTTCAGTAACACCTAAACAGTACATAATTGGAGCTTTGTCAGCTTTAGCATACATTCTAGCTGCTTTTATTAAATCATCCGCATCTATATTGCATATTTCAGCTACCTTTTCTGGAGTATAATCCTCAACTATTTCTTTTAGTTCTTCATAACCTTCAGTACGAGAATTTATAAAATCTAAATCTTGAAGTCCTTCCTCTATAATTACATGCATCATGCCATTAGCAAATGCAACATTCGTACCTGGTTTTATTTTTATATGGATATCAGCTTTTTTAGCTAAATCTATATCACGAGGATCTACTACTATAAGTTTAGTACCGTTAGCAATAGCTTGACGTATTTGCATACCGATAACTGGATGTGCTTCTTCTGGATTAGATCCAATTAACATTATTAAATCTGATTTTCCTGTTGTATCTGCTATTGTATTAGTCATGGCTCCTGAGCCTAGTGTCATCGCAAGACCTGCGACAGTTGGAGCATGTCAGACACGAGCACAGTTATCTACGTTGTTTGTTCCAAATCCACAACGTACTAGCTTTTGCATCATATATACATCTTCGTTTGTTGAACGAGAACATGCAAAACCTGCTAATGCGTCTCCTCCATAGTTTTCTTTTATTTCTAAGAATTTAGAAGCTACTAAATCTAACGCTTCATCCCAAGTAGCCCTTTCAAATTCTCCTGTTTCATGATTTTTAATTAAAGGATATTTTATTCTTTCTTCTGAATGAACAAAATCAAAACTTGCTGAACGCCCCTTAACACATAGTAAGCCTTTATTTGATGGACCATTTGCCGCTTCGACATCAACTATTTTATTATCTTTAACTAATAGATAATATTGACATCCTGTTGCACAGTGTGAACAAGTAGTCAAGACTTTCTTATCTATTTGGTATTTACGATAATTCTTTCTTCTCTTCATTGTAAGAGCGCCTGTTGGGCATGCTTGAACGCAGTTTCCACAAGATTCGCAGTTAGTATCTGCCCAACTTACATTAAATGGTGTTCCTATCTTTGAATCAAATCCTCTTTGCATAGTGTCTATTGCTCCACGTCCTACTAATTTATGACAAGTGTTTACACATCTATGGCATAAAATACAAAGGTTTGGATTATATTTAAAGAATGGATTAGTATCATCTATTGGTAATTCAGTTTGTTCACCTTCATAAGTAGTTCTTTCTATTCCGTATTCATAGCATAAATCCTGAAGTTTACAATCTCCATTTGATGGACAAGAGAAACAATCAGTTTTATGGTTTGATAATAACATATCTAGAACATTTCTTCTTGCATTTCTGACTTTTTCACTGTTTGTAGTTACAACAAGCCCTTCAGCAACTTGTGCATTACAAGCAGTGTCCATTTTTGTTCTGCCCCTGCTTTCTATTTCTACCGTACACATTCTACAAGAACCATCTGGTAATAAATCTTTTATATAGCAAAGCGTAGGGATTTCAATTCCAACGCTTTCAGCTGCATGTAATATACTAGTACCTTTTTCAGCTTCAACCTGGATTCCATCTATAGTTAATTTAACCATACTATTTCCTCCTAATTATTTTTATATAATCTTCAAATTTTATTAATTTATCATATTATTAAATTTTTTCGTATCGTATTATTTTATAATTATTTTTTATTAATTTTAATCTTATTTTATATTTCTATTTTTTTTAATAATTTTATTTTATGATAAATATATCTATTCAACATATACAGCATCGAATTTACATCCTTCAAGACAAGTACCACATTTAATACATTTAGTAGTATCAATTTCATGAGGTTGCTTCTTTTCTCCAGTAATAGCATCAACTGGACAATTTCTTGCACATTTAGTACATCCTTTGCATTTATCTGGATCAATTTTGTAAGATTTTAATGCTGAACATATATGAGCTTTACATTTACCATCAACTATATGTTCTTCATATTCATCTCTAAATAATTCTAATGTACTTATAACTGGAAGTGGAGCACTCTTTCCAAGACCACATAGAGACATCGTTCTTACTATATGGGCAGTTTGTTCTAATTTATCTAAGTCTTCTAAAGTACCTTTTCCTTCAGTTATCTTTTCCAATATTTCAAGCATTCTCTTAGTTCCTGTACGGCATGGAATACATTTACCGCAAGATTCTCTTTGAGTGAAACTCATAAAGAAACGAGCTACATCTACCATACAACTTGTTTCATCCATTACAACAAGCCCACCAGAACCCATTATAGCATTTAATTTTTTAACTGAATCGAAATCTAATGGTAAATCTAAATGTTTCTCTACTAAACATCCACCAGATGGGCCGCCTATTTGTACAGCTTTGAATGGAACGTCGTCTTTAATACCACCACCTATATCGTAAATGATTTCTCTTAGAGTAGTTCCCATTGGAACTTCTATCAATCCTGTATGCTTGATACTACCTGTCAAGGAAAATGTTTTTGTACCTGGACTTCCTTCAGTACCAATTTTTCTAAACCAGTCAGCTCCATTGAGTATTATCATAGGTACGTTTGCATAAGTTTCAACGTTGTTTAGTACTGTAGGTTTTGCAAATAATCCTTTTTCAGTAGTACGAGGTGGTTTAACTCTTGGCATACCTCGATTGCCTTCAATAGATGCTGTCAATGCGCTACCTTCACCACAAACAAAAGCTCCTGCACCCCTATTGATATGTAGTCTAAAACTGAAGTCAGTTCCTAATATGTTATCTCCAAGTAACCCATATTCTTCAGCTTGTGATATAGCTATTCTTAGACGTTCAACTGATAATGGATATTCTGCACGAACATATATATATCCGTTTTTAGCGCCTACTAAATAAGCACCTATCATCATACCTTCAATCATCTTATGAGAGTAGCCTTCCATGACACTTCCATCCATAAATGCTCCTGGGTCACCTTCATCACCATTGCATACTACATATTTTTCAGTACCTGGCTGTTTTGCAACCTCTACCCATTTTTTACCTGTTGGGAAGCCAGCACCACCACGGCCTCTAAGTCCAGATTTTAACATTTCATCTAATCCTTCTTCTTTAGTCATGTCAAATAAAACTTTTTCTAAGCCTTTATATCCACCAACTGCTATGTACTCTTCTATATTCTCTGCATCTATATGACCACAGTTTTTAAGAACTATACGAGTTTGCTTTTTATAGAAAGGTATAGATTCTTGGTTTATATAAGATTTACCATTTTCTTTGTAAATCAATCTGTCTATTACTTTTTTATTTAAAATTGTTTCATTGTAAATTTCTTCACAATCTTCAAGTCGAACCTTTACATAAAATATGTTTAAAGGTTCAATTCTCATTAAAGGACCCATTTCACAGAAACCATGACATCCAGTTTTTTTGACCTGTGGATGTGGAACATGTGGCTGAAGTGTTATCTCTACATTCTCGTTGTCACCAACTAAATCTTTCATTTTTTCGTATATAAATTGTGATCCACCTGATATACAACCAGTACCTCCACAAATTAATATACGTATAGGAGTTGCATCAATTTTTTCTTTTGCTTTTTTACGAATAGCCTGTAATTGTTCTCTATTTTCTATTTTCTTCACTTATTGGCACTCTCCTTTCTTAAGCTCTTCAATTATTTCTATAGCTTTGTCTGGAGTCATCTTTGGATGTACCTTATCATTTATAGTCATAACTGGGGCAAAACTACAAGCACCTAAACATGATACTATTTCTAGAGTAAATATCATATCGTCAGTTGTGCGTTTACCTTTTCCTAGACCTAAATGTTTTTCCAACGCCTCTCTTACTGGAACTGATTTACGTACATGGCATGCTGTACCATCGCATACTTTGATAACATATTTTCCCTTTGGATCAAAAGAAAAATTTTCGTAAAATGTTGCAACGCTATATGCCTTTGCTAACGGTATGCCTAGCTTATCTGCAATGTAAGAAAGCAATTCTCCTGGCAAATAACGATACTCAGCCTGTACATCCTGCATAACTGATATCAAAGAATTTGCCTTAGACCCATGATGTTTTATAATCTCATCTGTCTTTTCATAATAAGACTGTTCTAACATATTTATCCCTCCTTATTTTTTTAATATGAATGTCAATCTGAAAAAATGTCAATTTATGTACTTATTATGTTTAATTTTTTATCAAGAAAACATTCGTACATAATCTTATTTATATATTATATTGAAATTTAAAATATTTTTACATTGTTATAATAACGAAAACAAAATGTTTTCAAAAATTTTTGTAAATTCTAAAAATTTAATTAATAATTTTAGTTAAACATATAAAATAAGATATAATAAAAAATAAATTTTTAAAAAAACTTATTTTTTATTATCGATATTTTTTTTATTAAAATATATTATATTAATATAGTATTATTTTATAATTATTTTTTATTTGGGAACTGTTAAAATCTAGATCGGTTCCCTACATTTTTTCTCACAAAATAGTTAATCTAAAAATTATATTTTTTAGCATAAATAAAAAAACTTCCAAATTAATATCGGAAGTTTTTTTACTTTATTTAAATTATCTTCTTTTATTTCTCAAAAAAGTTGGTATTTCCATTTCATCATCCCAGTCACTTGATGTTTTAATAGGCTCTGGTTTTGCTTCAACCACAGGTTCTACTTCTCTAACTGGTTCAGGTTTTGGTTCTGGCTTTGGTGCTGGTTTAGCTACTGGTGGTATTTCAGTTTTCTTAATTGGAGTAGGTTCTACATATCCACCTTGTGGAGCGTTATCAAATCCTGTAGCTATAACAGTTATCATTATTTCATCTTCTAAATCTTCTCTAATAGATGCACCGAATATGATGTTTGCATCTGGGTCACATGATTCAGTTATCAAGTTAGAAGCTGCATTTGCTTCAAATAATGATAAGCTAGGTCCTCCTGTTACATTAAGTAAAACACCTTTTGCTCCTCTTATAGATGTTTCAAGAAGTGGTGATTGTATTGCTTCTTTAGCTGCTTCTATAGCTCTATTTTCTCCACTTGCACTACCTATACCCATATGAGCTAGTCCTTTTTCCTTCATTATAGATGTAACATCTGCGAAGTCTAAGTTTATAAGTCCTGGAACCTTTATTAAATCTGATATAGATTGTATACCTTGTTTTAATACGTTATCAGCTATAGAAAATGCATCTAGTATAGATGTATTTTTTTGGACTACTTCTAATAATCTATCATTTGGTATAGTGATTAATGTGTCTACATTTGCCTTTAATTCTTCAATACCAGCTTCTGCATTTTTCATTCTCACCTTACCTTCAAATCCAAAAGGTTTAGTTACAACACCTACTGTTAAAATTCCCTTTTGTTTTGCTAATTGAGCTACTACTGGAGCTGCTCCTGTACCTGTTCCACCGCCCATTCCTGCAGTAACAAATACCATATCAGTATCTTGTAGTAATTGTTCTATTTGTTCTTTACTTTCTTCTGCTGCTTTTCTTCCTATTTCAGGGTCAGCACCTGCTCCTAATCCTCTTGTAAGCTTTTCTCCTATTTGAACTTGGTTTTCTGCTTTTGAAGTCACTAATGCTTGTCTATCAGTATTAATTGCTATAAAATCAATTCCTTTTATTTGCTCATCGATCATTCTATTAACAGCGTTGTTTCCACCGCCACCAACGCCAAATACCTTTATTTTAGCATTATTGTCAGTTTCTAAATCAAAACTTAACATATTGAAACCTCCCTCTCTCATGATTTATTTCTATATATAGTTTTATTATATCATTTAATATTTAAATGTTTAACGTATATTTCTTAAATAAATAACTATTTTATTATTTTTCTTTCAAATATTCGTTAAATTAAACTTAAAATCTATTTTTTTTAAAAAAAAAGCCATTTTAAATTATAACATAATATATTATATCATTTATTTCATTTAATTTGTTAAGTTTTTTATAATAATGTACAACTTATATATTATTAATTTTAAAATATTATTATTGATATGTATATAATGTATATTTTGAAAAAGTCATATCAATTTTTCCATAGTGAATATTTTGTTTTTCTAAATCCAGTAAAATTTTTGTCAATTTATACATATTATAATCGATATTTTTATCCTTCAAAATAACTACTTTTATATTTTTATCTATATCAATATCGATTTGATTATCGTCAAAAAAATCAACTGCTTTAACTTTTTTATCTAATCCCTGAGTTTTTATATTTTTCATTAATAAATTTAAATATTTTTTATCACTTTTATTTTTATAATTTATTTGTTTATTGTGGTAAGAAAAATCCATTCCTACGATAGGATATCTATCTTTTATATCATCTTCATCTATTTTATCCACATATTTCATATTTTTATCAATATAATAATAATTTTCATTTTTATCCTTTAAGGCACACATTATATCTTTCTCTTTGACGTTTATTATCAATGAATTTGGAAGTTTTCTTTTTATAGATATGTTTTCAACATACGAATTTTCTTCAATATTTGATTTTATTTTTTTTAAATCATATGTAAATATATTTTTCCCAACTGTAATTTTAGATAGTTGACTTATATCTGATTTTGTAAGGATATTATTATTTACTATTTTTACGTATTTTAAAGAAAAAAAATCACTTTTTATAAATACTATAATACCAAAGCAAATCATAAAAACAAATAGCAGTAAAGTAATCAATCTATTTATTCTGATTTTTCTTCTTTTATTTTTTTTCTTTTTCATCGAAATCACTCCAATATAAGTTATTAATTTTAAATACTACACAGCTACTTTTATCTCCTACATATAAATTTATTTTTTTTAAACAAATTTATATTAAAATCAGATATTTTTCATATGATTTCGATAGATAAACTTATTTATCTCGTTATATATCCATAAATTTTTTATTGCAAATAAAAAAGATATAGAGTAGTTTTTGCTAGCCTATATCTTTTATTATGTTATTTTAATTTATTTCTTTTTTATTCCTATAACTTTTGAATCCTCTTTAGATTTTTCAACTGAAGCTTCTTTTTCTTCTTTTACTATTGCTTCTTTTTTATTTTTTGCATTTGGTGATTCATTATAAGCCTTCATAATTTCATCGTATATTAAATCGATGGCTTCTGGCTTACCAATTTTTTTAGCTGCATTTGACATATCTATAAGTAATTCCTTATCTCCAAGTAATTTAAATACAGCTTCGTTTAAAGATTCTGGTGTTAAATCCTTTTCTAATATAGCTATACCAGCTCCTTGAGCTT
>NZ_JALEXO010000274.1 GCF_022780145.1 Intestinibacter sp. | reverse complement strand
GCTAATAAATGTCCTGTTTCGTGTATTGCTGTTATGTGTCTTTCTTTTAATTCGAAATTTCTATTTTTATCAGGTAGACCTACTATCATCTCCTCATAGGCATCTTTAAAGTGTTTTTGTGATATTTTTTCTTTTCCTTGTTTTAAAGCACTTCTAGCCGCCTCGTTAGCTACTAGTTTGACATCAGCACAGTTTTTTCCACTCATAATTTTAGCTATAGATGATAAATCTACATCGTCATCTAGCGGTCTATTTTTAGAATTTAATTCCAAAATTCCTTTTCTCATATTGTAATCTGGTAAGGCGACCTCTATTTTAAAATCAACTCTACCTGATCTTAGAAATGCTGGGTCTAACATATCGACCATATTTGTCGCAAATATCATAAATATATTTTTATTATCAGGCGATGCCATTTGGACTAACAATTCATTTAATGTCGAATTCTTACAAGCATGGTCGTCTTGACTTCTCTTATTTGCAACTGCATCTACTTCATCCATAAAGATGACTGTTTTACACTTTCTACTTCTAGCTTCATCAAATAAACGTCTTACAGCTGCCTCTGATTCTCCTACATATTGATGAAATATATCAGATGCACTGTATTTTATAAATACTGCATCTATTTCATTTGCTAGTGCTTCTGCTATAAATGATTTTCCTGTTCCTGAAGGTCCATATAGAAGTATAGATCTAATCGGTTCTATATTCCATTTTTCGTATATTTCTTCATTTTTAAATTGGTCAATTACATCGTTTAGTCTTTCTTTTATTTTATCCATACCTACTACATCTGAAAAATTAGGATGCCCAATTTTTTTATTGTTTTTTTCTACATAATTACTTTTACTATTGTTGTAAACAGGTTTGAGATCCATTTTATTCATTTTAAATCTATCAAAAATATTTTTAATAAGTGAAGGTGTTATCTCGTTTATATTTAAAGATTTTATATCATTTAGGTTTTTCCATAGATCTACAAGTTCTTCACTGTTTATTTTTTCCCTAATAAAATGAGCATTTTCAAATTTGACTTCATATACACCATTTTTTAGCTGAACACGCATTATATTTTGTTTTTTATATTTTATTAAATATTCAAAAGATCCATTTGATTCATTAGGTATGTATTTATTATCTAGTTGTCCTCTAGATAGAAGACTTTTATCTCGCTTAAAATTGTTATTATCGTACTTGCTAATACTAAAATTGTATCTTCCATCTAATAATTCATCGTATAAAGTTTTTTCACATTGATTGACATTGCTTGAGACCCATTTTTCTTTTTCTTTATATTTTATTAAAATCTCAACTGCATCGATTAAATCCTTTGTTTTAACAAAATCTTTTACAGGTTTGATTATCTCTATATCTCCTATATTTTGGCCTATTTTTATACACAAAACTGTCAAATCAGTAGTTTTATCTCTTACAACGAAAAAAGACTTATTTTTTGTTTTGTATAAATTTTTCTTTGTTTTTATAAAATCATCAATTGTCATCTTGATAGATGTATTTGTTTTAGATGTAACAAAACAAATATAATCAAGTACTCCTTCTGTCAAAGGTTCTTTAAATATATAGTGATGATATAATAACTCTCTAACTTTAATTAAATCCTTTATAAAGTCTATTTGACTATCACCAAATATTTGTGTTTTGACGTCTTGAATTATAAAATTTTCATCATAATCTACTTCTAAATACTTACTTTTGTTGAATAGTATTTCCATTTTCATCAGCAACTCAATCCTTTCAAATTATATTTTGAATATCTTAAAGACATATCTATATAATATACTTTTATAAAAAGAATCTGTAATTTGAATTTTAAATCTTTCACTTTTATTAATAAACAATTAATTTTTATTGAATTTCAATATATAATTATTGTTTTTCGAAATAAGATATATTATTATAAAGTCAAAAGGAGATGATTTTATGTTATCAAATAGAAAACTCAGTTTATTATTGATTATACTTTTTCCACTATTACTTGCGTCATTATGCATAATTCAAGACTTTAAAAATATGGGTAAATATATAAAACACGAATACGATCCATCGTATTACAACGAAACAATAGACACAAAAATTCCAACTGACTCAACTGTTTTAATGTACAAAGACAATTACGGTGGATTTCCAATGGACGGAAATAGCTATGCAATAATTCAATTAACACAAAAAGGAAGAAAATCATTTATTAAAACTACAGATAAAAACGATAAATGGCACTCTCTTCCTATAAAAAAAGACTTTCAAAAAGCAATTGGCGTATTTGATTACGACGATGAAGACTCATTCGGACCTGATATCTCTAAAATAAAAAACGGCATTTATTATTTTAGAGATAGATATGCAGAAAACTATCCAGAAGAATCCAAAACAAATATAAACGATAGATATGCATATAATTTTACAGTAGCTATATTTGACTTCGATACAAATAAATTACATATTTACACAGTTGATACTTGATATGTACTCAAAAATAATTTAAGTATAGATAATTTGTGCATAACATATAGAACAAACTATCTATAAATAATATATTTCATTTAAAAAATCAATAATTTCCACAGTTTTAATACCAAAAGTATTTCCTATAAAATCGACCACTTGCATAAGCTCAAGTGATATAGGCTTTTTTAAAATTATTATTAAAGCAACACAAATTATTATCCCAATTATTTTTTTCACCTTATATTACCTCCATATACATCATTTATAATATGTATATGTAATCACTCACAAATTAGGATAAATCTAAACAAATAGCTTAAAAAGTTCACACAAATAACTAAAATAGGGTGTAAATTCGTTTTAAATAAACTACTTTACACCCTATTTTTATAAAACTATTTAACACTAAAACCGAAATATATCGATAATAAATTTCAAAATAAATTATCTCAAAATTATTTCTTCTCTAAAGATACACTTCTAGATATTATGGAATCGATTATACCGTATTCTTTAGCCTCTTCGGCACTCATAAAGTTATCTCTTTCTGTATCTCTGTATATTTCTTCTATAGTTCTTCCAGTATTTTTCGCCAAAATTTCATTTAATCTCTTTTTAGTTTTTACTATATTGTCCGACATAATTTTAATGTCTGTCGCTTGACCTTGTACTCCATTTCCACCTATTGCTGGTTGATGTATCATTATTTCAGAATTTGGAAGTGCAAATCTCTTGCCAGGTGCTCCTCCTGCAAGTAAAAATGCTCCAAAGCTAGCTGCAAGCCCAATACATATAGTTGAAACATCACATTTTATATATTGCATTGTATCATATATTGCAAATCCTGCTGTCACAGAGCCCCCAGGACTATTTATATAAAGATGAATATCCTTATCTGGATCTTCTGCCTCTAAAAATAAAAGCTGTGCAATTATCACACTTGCAGAAGCATCATTTACTTCTTCTCCTAAAAAAATAATTCTATCAGCTAATAGACGAGAATATATATCGTAACTTCTTTCTCCTGCTGATGTCTGTTCTACTACATAAGGTACTACACTCATGCTATTAACCCCCTCGATATATTTTGAAAATAATTATAAGAAAATCTTTATTATAAAGACCCATAGTGTTAAATGCTGTAAAAACTATTAACTTATATTAACTAGTCTAATTTTATTATACCAATTTTTGTGAATGCTGTATTAATAAAAATTGATGTTTATTTTTAAGATTTTATACTATGTATTTATATTATATATATATTTAAACATCTCTTTGCTTCTTCAATAGCTTAATATTTAAAATCATAAATAATGCGGAAAATCCAACAAGTACTAATAAATCTCCAGCTATATAAGAAATTCCATTTCCTCTAAGCATAACCTCTCTCAGTGCTTCAGTAGTATAATGAAGAGGTATAAATCTGCCGATAATTTCCCATACTCCTGTCAATTTAAACAGACCACATAAAAACACCTGAGGAAGTATAATTATCGGTATAAACTGTACAAATTGAAACTCTCCATTTGCAAGTGTAGATAAAAGCATACCTAATATAAGAGCAGTTATAGATGTCAAAAGATTTACAATAAGTACATATCCTATATTTCCAACTTGAGTTACTCCCAATCCATATACCACAAATAAAGTAATCAAAATAGTTTGAACTAAGGCAAGTATACTAAATCCAAGCACATAGCCTATTATTATTTCACTTCTTTTAATAGGAGTAGATAGCAATTTTTCTAGAGTTCCTGATGTTCTCTCTGTTAAGAAATTTATGCCTGAAAGTAGATATACAAAGAAAAATACTATTATTCCAACTAGTGGAGCTGCGTAATTGTCAAATGTCGACTGATCTTCGTCTCCATAGATGTAATCTGTATCAAAGTTTGTCTCTGTAAACTCCATATTATCTAAATCGATGTCATCTAGGTTTAAATTAGAGCTCATATTTGGATATAATTTAGATAAATCCTTTACAGAGTCTTTTAATTCAGAAAGATTTTCCTTCATATTCTCTATATTTTCTTTTGAATTATCCATCGAAGAAGAAATTATTGCGCTTTTTATCAATGATATAACCTTTTTAGCCTCTGTGTTATCAGTTCCATCGATGTATATTTTTACATTTTTGAAATCGTCATCCATATCGACGATGGCTATTGTCTCACCTTTTTTAATTTTATTTTCGACATCTTTTTGAGCTACATATTTTGTTTTAATAGTATTATCTTCATCATCTGTATTTTCTATTTCTTCTATAAAGTTCTTAGGCGCATTTACAACTCCTACTGTATATTCTGTAGAATTTCCGCAAAGCACGTAATATACAAGCGACAATACTACTATAGGAGCAACTACTATAAGCGCAATAGTCCTTTTGTCATTTAAAAGCTGCTTTAATATCCTAACTGTAAGTGCCTTAATTCTCATCATTATCACCTAACTTTCCGAAATAAATAAACGCATCTTCAAGATTTGTAGTATTCGCCTTATTTTGTATTTCTTCTGGTGTTCCGACTGCCAAAATCCTACCTTCTCTCATCATAGCTAATTTATCGCACTTTAACGCCTCGTCCATTACATGAGTAGTCACCAAAATACTTACCCCGCTATCTGCTAATTTGTATAGCTCCTCCCATATACTCTTTCTAAGAACTGGATCTATACCAACTGTAGGCTCATCTAAAATAAGCACCTTTGGATTTGCTATTAGAGCTATCGCAAGCGATAGTCTTTGTTTCATACCTCCTGAAAAATCTCTTACCTTTTTATTTAAATCACCTTGTAAATTAGTAAGCTTTGCCACATAATTTATTCTATTTTCCAATTCGTCCTTTTTTAATTTGTACAAGCTACCAAAGAACTTTAGATTATCATATGCAGATAAATCCTTGTAAAGTGCAGCTGATTGTGCCATATATCCTATATCCGCCATAATATTTAAATTAGGCATTTCACCATCTAGAACTGTGACTTTTCCCGAATCCTTCTTTAAAACTCCCGCGATTATTTTAACTGTCGTAGTTTTTCCACATCCAGATGGACCCAAAAGACCAAATATACACCCTTTTGGAATGCTCAAGTTAACATCGTGCAAAACCTTTTTCTTGCCATAGTATTTATTCACATTTTCCAAATAAATTACATCCTTCATTTAATCACCTCTCAACTTATATATTGAAAATTCGTATATATTTTAATTATATAATTTAATTTCTCTTAATACATCAATAAAGCCTGCAAAATTTCGAATCTTGCAGGCTCGTAAATTTTACCCATAAAGCATATAGTCTATTTGCTCT
>NZ_JALEXO010000162.1 GCF_022780145.1 Intestinibacter sp. | reverse complement strand
TTACCTATAATCCTAACTATCGGAAACTTACTTATATCCTTAGGAAGGAATTTTATTGGTTTTTCTAATTCCATTTTAAAGTCCTCCATAAAATCTATGGTCAATATAAGAATAGTAAACCTTAACATCTTCGCTTGTAGTAAAGGCTACTGCTGGTGTTAGCTCTAGTAAGCTCTCTACATCATGTGTAAATATTAATTGGTCTATTACATCTTCTTTGCTTCTTTCTTGTACCCATAGGTCTATTATTTCTTCTTTGCTAAAGTATTTCTTCACATATTCAGGATCGTCTAGTCTATCATTTAAAACTCTCTTTGCGACTTCTTCTAAGTTTTCTTTATCTGTGTAGAATATATGACTTTGGCATAATCCTATACCATTATTTAAGATGCTTTCAGCTAATTCACTTGATTCCTCTACAGTTAAATTGTATCTAAAGTCTAAAGAGCTATTTATAAATACATGAGTTCTTAAAATATCTCTATCCATATAAACTCCACCAAAGATTAGGTCAGACAGTATATCCATATTGTCTTGTAAAAATTGTACTTCCTCTTTATTTTCAGCCATATCAAATATTTCTGTAACTCTTTCCTCTGCTAAATTTTCGTATCTATTTTCAACACATTCTATTTCATAAGCTTTCATTTTTTCTATTATATTTTTAGTATCCAACATTGTTATTTCCTCCGATTATTAAATATTTTTTTGAATTAATTTTGTAAATTAAAAAGGGATAGAAACTCGTCTATCCCTTGATATTACTTAAAAAGATAAATAAAATAAAACGGAACTACTTTTATAACGTAATTCCGTTTATTTTTAGCATATTATATATTCAGTTTTTAATTCATAGCCATTTCCATGGGTCTTTTATAATTATAAATTAATTTAGCCCAATAAGAAACTCCATCATGCATAACCATTTCAGGATCTTCTCTAAGTAAGTCATTAATAGGAGATGCTTTAAGCATATCTTTAGCTTCTAATTCTGTTATATTAAAATTTGAAACTAAATTTTGAATGATATAATATTTAAATTCATTTATATCTTTTTCTGAAAACATACTATCAACTCCTTTCTATAACTCTATAATTTTTATTATTTCTAACTCCTTTAATACTCTTTTTGAGTGAAAAGAAAATTGAGTTTTAAAATCTTTATTGTCTATAATAGTATGTGTATTCTTATCTATTTGATACTTTCCTTCACTAAATCTACAAGATAAAGTTGATATACTTACATCAGCAGTTTTACCTATAACAATATCATATTTAGAATCTTTATTATGAAAATCTATATTGTTTTTTTCTAAAAATTCATTATCACATCTGTTATAAATACAAAACTTAGCCCATTCATTATCTGAACCTTTAAACCTTTTTAATTTATATTTTGTCTTCTTTTGATTAATTGTATTTTCATCTATTTCAAATTCAATAACAACAGGTTTTACATCTGCATTTCTATTAAAACGACTTTCTGATTTTGCTCTATAAATAGCTCTTTTTTCTGCAAATTCAAAATTATTAGTGGTATAAAATCCTTTACCAAAATCAACTTCTGTATTTCCTTTTTCTAAATCAATTCCATATTTGAGAATATTATCTGCACTAATATTTGATGTTCCATGATATAACTTCATTTTATACTATAACCTCATTTAACTATTTTATACTTCTATTATACTATAAAATAATTTTACAAAATACAGTTTTCTTTAAACGAAAAGTACTTATTATCTCCCACGATTAAATGGTCTAAAAGCTCTATTCCTAAAATCTCACCAGCATCTTGGATTCTCTTTGTTATTAATTTATCCTCTGAACTTGGTTTTAGTATTTGGCTTGGGTGATTGTGAGCTAACATTATTTTGCTACTATTTGAAAGTATAGCTGTCTTAAACACCTCTCTAGGGTGTACTATAGATGCATTAACAGATCCAACACTTACTACTGAAATATTACTTGGTTGATTTTTTGTATCTAAGCATATTGCTAGTAACTTTTCTCGATCGCAGCCTTCTAATAAATCTTTTACTAATATGAAAGCATCAAAAGGACTTCCGATTTGTCTATTAGCATATTTAATTGAGCTGTCCTTTACCATTTTTATACTTACTATATCTACTCTCTTCGCATTTTCTCTTGATTTCTTTGCCATAACTCTATCTCCTATTCCATTTATCTATGTTTATTTTTTAATTAATTAACGTTTTTAAATATTTATTTTACCTACTCATAATCTGCTAAAACCATTGATATTACTTGATAAAATAAAAATGAGCTATGGTCTATGCCATAGCTCTTACTGGTTGAAGTTGGTCTATATAATATAAAATATTGTTAAAGTTTTTCTTCTCAATAGCATCTACAGAAGTGTAACCAAACTTACCTAATATTTCATATACCTTATTTCTGCTTTTGTTCTTAGCTCTTATATTGAATAGATTTATTTGCTTATCAGAAATTAGATTCTTAGGTCTTTCAGGTTTAACCTCTACTGGTTCATCAGCACTTGCATTTGCTTTATTAGATTTCGCATTTGTCTTAGTATCTACAGTATCTACTTTCGAATCAGCTTTACTTTGTGGAGCTTGTTCGTTTTTAGGTATACTATTTTTAGTACTTGCTGTTTTAACTTTAGCTGTATTATTACCATTACTATTTGCATCAGCATCATTATTGTATTTAGTTTTAATATCTGAAACTCTAGTGTTTACAATGCTTTCGTCTATTTCAGGTGGTGTGTTTACCTCTCTAGTTATTCTCTCTTG
>NZ_JALEXO010000192.1 GCF_022780145.1 Intestinibacter sp. | reverse complement strand
AGGAAATTTTTCTAAAGTATTTAACGTACAAAATAAAAAATTTGTTACAATAAGCTGTAAAAATTGTGGATATACAGAATTGTATAAAGCTCAAACTTCTACAGGTATGAATGTATTAGACTTTTTAATTGGTTAATAATTTAATAGAAATAAATTTATAAAAGATCGATGTATATATATATATCGGTCTTTTTTTATGGAAATAATTGAAATTTAAAATTAAATTTTATAAAATACTATATTATAGTATTTATAAAGAAAATGGGTAGGTGAATATGAAAAAGAATATTTTTATAGTTTTTATAACAATAATTATTGTTTGCTTTATTTCAATAAAGGCAGATGCTCAAGAAAACGTGAATTTTCAGCATATAACTATAGAGGATGGATTATCGCAGTCCACAGCTGAAGTAATATTTCAAGATAGTCAAGGTTATATATGGATAGGAACTAATGAAGGCTTGAATAGATACAATGGATTTGAAATGAAAATTTACAAGGCAGATAAAACTAAAAAGAACACAATAGTAAATAACTACATCCTGAGTATACAAGAAGATCACGAGAAGAATCTATGGGTAGGCACAAATAGAGGTATCAGCAAAATTGATTTGGAGACCGATGAAATAGTTAATTACGAAAAAGACAAATCCGGTAGACAGTACTACAATGTCAGGAGTATTCTAGTCACAAAAAAAGGAAGTGTAATAGCTGTAACCTCGAATAACGTGTATTTATACAATAGAGAAACTGGTGATTTAGATGAAATTTTAAATAAAAGGAGTATTTTTAATGAAGAAGATATAATGGTTATAAAAGAAGACAATTTTCAAAATATATGGGTGGGTACAAATAAAAGCTTAATCAAATTAAATAAAAATACTTTAGAGGAGACAAAATACATTTCAAAGGATTCTATAGAAAATGATGGGATTAATTCAATTTTAATTGATGATGAAAATAGTATTTGGGTATCTACGAAGAATAATGGATTAAAAAAGATAATCATAAATGAAAATGGAACAAATGAGGTAATTGATTATTATCACGATGAAGATGATGAATTTTCTATACCGTCCAATACGACTAACAGCATGATACAGGACAGGAATGGGACTATTTGGATAGGTACAGAGAAAGGTATCTGCAAATATTTGGGAGACGATAAATTTTACTCATATCAAAATAAAAGCTATGATGAAAATAGTTTGATAAACAACAGTGTGTACAGTCTTATGGAGGATAGCAATGGATTGATATGGGTCGGTACATATACAGGAATAAGCTTGTTTGATCCTAATAATAAAATAATACATTACAAGAGCGATCCTCTTGATGAAAATTCTTTAAGTGGCGATGTAATACATGGAATCTATGAGGATGTAGATGGAAAATTATGGGTAGGAACTAGAAATAGAGGTCTGAATATAATCGATAGAAAAAACGACAAATACAAGACAATCTATGGAGGCGATGACGATTATCAATTGACCGATAACTCAATAAGAGTTATAGAAGGACATAAGGATACTGTGTGGGTCGGTACTAATTACGGACTTAATCAAATAGATAGAAATACTATGAAAATAAAAAAATACACTGTGGACAATGGCTTGACAAATAACAGTATAAAGAGTTTATTATTCAGCGAGGGATATTTGTGGATAGGAACTAAGAACGGTCTAAATATTTTAGATATTACAAACGATGAAATAATAGACATTACAGACTACTTAAAAAGAGCAGGTGTGACGGATAACTGTATACAAGAGATTTATCGAGACAAAGACGGTCTATATTGGCTTGGTAATTTTGTAGTAGGTTCTTTGATAAAAATAAATATTGACGATAGATTTATTAAGGTTTATAAAGCTTCTGATTGTGAAACTGAACAGGAAATAGCTGATGTAAAATGTATATCCGAATACAATGATATATTGTGGATAGGAACTAGTGAAGGCTTAGTTAAATTTAACAAGACTAGAGAGGTGTTTACTAGATACACGGATGAAGATGGATTGTCGAATAATACTATTTATGGATTATTGATAGATAACGATGGCAATCCTTGGGTAAGTACAAACAATGGAATTTCTAAATTCGATTTAAAAACATATAAGTTTAACAATTTAAGTAGTACAGATGGATTACAAAGTAATGAATTTAATGAAAAAGCCCATTATAAAACTAAAGAAGGCGAGTTCGTATTTGGTGGGATAAAAGGCTTGAATATTTTCAAACCAGAGGATATTTTAAAATCCTCTTATGAGCCAAAGGTCATATTTGAAAACTTTGATGTAAATGGAGAAAAATACAAAAATATAGATGGAATGAAGTTTGAGTACAACGAGAATTTCTTTAGGATAAAATATTTTTTCCCAGAGTATAAAGCTAACAATAATTTGAAATTTTATTATAAGCTAGAAGGATTGGTAGAAGAATGGGTTCAGGTCAATGGAAATGAAATTATATTTAATAAATTATCTCCTGGTAGATATACATTTAAAATAAAAGCCAGAAGTCAAAATGGAAATATGGGAAAAGAGAGCACAGTAAGTTTTACAATAAGGCCTCCTATATGGAAAAGCAAGGAGGCAATTGTAGTGTATATTTTTATAATTTTGCTTATGACTTATATCCATACTAAAAAGGTAAAGAGATTAGATTATCTCGTAGAAGTAAGAACTAGAGCACTTAGTAAAGAAATGCAAACTAGCAATCAGCTTTTAAATAAGATAATAGAGGTAGAAAGAAATAAAAACAATTATTTTATAAATTTATCTCATGAACTTAGAACACCTTTAAATGTAATAAGCTCAGTAGAACAGTTGATTACAAATTTAAATAAATCTCATAGGGGTGTGCCAAAAGATAAGCTAGAAGAATACATGCAGGTCATGAATAAAAATATCAGGAGATTACTAAACCTAATAAATAACATAATAGACACAACTAAAATCGAAAATGGAAAATACAAAATAAATATAAAGGAGGAAAATATAGTCTACGTAGTTGAAGAAGCTGCATTAGGTCTCAAAGATGCAATAGAATCAAATGGGATAAGTCTTATCATTGATACAGATACAGAAGAAAAAATCATAAAATGTGACAGCTATGAAATCGAAAGATGTATCGTAAATTTACTCAGCAATGCATCTAAGTTCACTAAAAAAGGAGGGACTATAAAGGTCGATATCAAAGATCTAGACGATAAGGTCAAGATAACGGTAGAAGATACAGGGATAGGTATAGATGAAAAATACTACAAGGCTATATTTGATAGATTTAACCAAATAGTAGATGAAAATACAGAGGTTAAAGGTGAGA
>NZ_JALEXO010000151.1 GCF_022780145.1 Intestinibacter sp. | reverse complement strand
ATCTAACATTAGAGGGTCCAGATGAATTTTTTAAATACGAAATCAAGTGCGTAATCAACGACTCAACTCCCGATCCTAAGGACTGCTGCGAGCACTTTGAGATAGAACATACAGATTTAACTACCTCTGACTTGGACAATTTATATTTAAATTTTTTAGAAGCGTGTATAAAGGTCAAATACGAAGATTATTTAAACAGCATTTACTGGAAATTATTTAGAGAACAAATTCTATACAAAAATCACTACAGATGCTCTATATGCCACTCCAACGAAAACGTTGAAGTCTACCACCTAAATAAAAAATTTGGACGAGAAACAGAGGACGATGTTATATTACTATGTTCTAAATGTCTAAAAAAAGATGAATAATTTTTTCAATCCTGCACATACTAAATAAAAATTGTGGAGGTAATGAATTATGAAAAATTTAAAATGTAATGCTGAAAAATGTGTATATAACAAACATCGCGAATGTTACGCTGGTAAAATCAACGTAGACGGTGATACAGCTACAACTGTTGCCGATACTTACTGTGCTACTTTCAGAGAAAACGAAGTTCCTTCTTTTTCTAGTAATGCAGGACATTGCTGTCACGAAGAGCACGCAGTAGGCACTGCTGAAATCAAATGTGAAGCCGTAAACTGCGTATATAACGAACAAAAGCTTTGCCACGCTCCAGCGGTACAAATCAACGATATGGATGCTAGCTGCAACACTTTTAAAGCTAGATAATTAATTTATGTACTTAAAAAGGGATATCATCATAATCTATGATCTATCCCTTTTAATTTTATCTTCATCGATAATTTGGCAATTTTCATTTACACATTTATCTTGAACTTACGCACTTTTTCTATTTTCCAATAATTCCTTTACATATCTAATATCATCTGTTATTATTCTATGCTTAATTTTCTTAGAATCTATATTGCAAATTTTAAATCCTATCTGAATAGCATAACCAAGACCAAACGCACTCATAACAGTACCAAGACCAACTTGACCTCCTAAAAGCCATCCACTTACCAATGCTGTAAGCTCTATACCAGTTCTAAGAGCTCCGACTGGCTTAGACGTCTTTTTATTAAGTGCAAGCATAAGTCCATCCCTCGGACCACTTCCAAGCCCTGCGCCTAGATACACCACTGTCGCAACCGCAGAAATAATTATCCCTATTATCATCATAATAATTCCCATAAATAAATTATCTGCAACAGGAATTATATTCGCAGCCTTTATCATATCTAGAAATACACCTATAAAAATCATATTAAGCACAGTTCCCCAGCCTACACCTTCTCCTAGAACTGCATCTAATATAACTATCACAAGGCCTACTGTTATAGAAGCCTGCCCCATAGTGATTCCAGTCTTCAGTGATATTCCTTGGTGAAACGCATCCCAAGGAGATAGCCCGATTTGAGCATTTACCATAACGACTATTCCAAGGCCGTACAAGAAAAAGCCTATAAACAGTCTAACTAATAAGTACAATATTCTTTTTATATTCATACATGCCTCCCCATAATACAAAATTATACATTAAAAGAGAATTATAAATAACACATTATAATTCTCCATATATATCTCTATTTATATTTAAACTACACAGTTTTCTATTTGAATCAATGTATCTTGACAATTTTTACAAATTATAAGACTAACTATATAGCTGTCGTCTACTTTTTTAGCCTTCAAAAGCTTATTAAAAGACTGACCTTCATATTCATTTTGGATATCACTTATAACAAAATTTTGATTTTTAGTGTATATATAGAAGTGATATTCTAAAAAAGGAAAGAATTTTTGCTTTTCCTTAACTCCAGCAAGACACTCAACACACGCTTCCTTGTAATATTGTATATCGAAATCTATCTCATCCAAATCAGCAAGCATATCGAGTATATCATCTAAGCTCAAGCCCTTCACTGGCTTCTCTTCGTCGTTTAACAAACATACATTTTTATCTTTTTCTATTATATATTCTTTTTCGTCATAAACAAATTTTAACATATTTAACTCCCTACTCAATTAATCTATTTCTGATGCAAACAAAGTCGGATCATCTACTGCCTCTTGATACTCATCCTTTGATATATATCCTTGTTCTAGCATATCATTAAGTACCTGTATTTGTCTAGCCTTAGCTTGATCGTGTTGATTAAATCTATAAGGGTTATTCGTGAT
>NZ_JALEXO010000138.1 GCF_022780145.1 Intestinibacter sp. | reverse complement strand
CTAAAAATTTTAGTGATGGAATAATCTTATTCCAGTGAATGCCATAGCTATTTCATATTTATCACAGCATTCGATTACAGCTTCATCTCTTACAGATCCACCTGGTTGAGCTATATATTTGACACCGCTCTTATGTGCTCTTTCTATATTATCAGGGAATGGGAAGAATGCATCTGAACCAATAGTTACATCAGTTAAGCCATCAAGCCAAGCTCTTTTAGCTTCTCTTGTGAATACTTCTGGTTTAACTTTAAATATTTTTTGCCATTCTCCTTCAGCTAAAACGTCCATATATTCGTCTCCTATATAAACGTCTATTGCATTGTCTCTTTCAGCACGTCCTATTTCATCCTTGAATTGAAGTCCCATAACTTGTGGAGATTGACGAAGATACCAGTTGTCAGCTTTTTGTCCAGCTAGACGAGTACAGTGGATTCTTGATTGTTGTCCTGCACCTATACCGATAGCTTGTCCATCTTTAACGTAGCATACTGAGTTTGATTGAGTATATTTTAATGTTATAAGAGCTATCTTCATATCTATTAATGCAGCTTCTGGGATTTCTTTATTCTTAGTTACTATATTTGATAAAAGGTCTCCATTTACATCTAATTCGTTTCTTCCTTGTTCAAAAGTTATTCCGTAAACTTGTTTTCTTTCAAGTTCTGCTGGAACATAATCAGGATCGATTTGAATTATGTTGTAGTTACCTTTTTTCTTAGTTTTTAATATTTCAAAAGCTTCATCAGTAAATCCTGGAGCTATAACACCATCAGAAACTTCTCTTTTTATTAAGTTAGCAGTGTCAGCATCGCAAACATCTGATAGAGCTATGAAATCACCAAATGATGACATTCTATCAGCACCTCTAGCTCTTGCATATGCACATGCTAATGGAGATAATTTTCCTAGGTCGTCCACCCAGTAAATCTTCGCTAATGTATCGTCTAATTCTTTACCTACTGCAGCACCTGCAGGTGAAACGTGTTTGAATGATGTAGCAGCTGGAAGCCCTGTTGCTTGTTTTAATTCTTTAACTAATTGCCATCCATTGAAGGCATCTAAGAAATTTATATATCCTGGTCTACCATTTAAAACTTTAACTGGTAAATCTGAACCATCTTCCATGAATATTCTTGATGGTTTTTGATTTGGGTTACATCCATATTTTAATTGAATTTCGTTCATTTTTAATACTCCTTTTTACAATGTATTTTATATCGATTAATTCCTATTTGTTTTTGTTTACTATTCTTGTTTCATATTCGCCAGTAGCGATATCTATAAATCTAACAAATAATGATACTTTGTTGTCTTCGTTTAAGTTTGTCCAAACCATATCAGTGAATTCATCTATGTCTCCGCTTATTCCTACTAATTTTGGCTCACCTTCGAAGCTTGGAAGTGGATTTCCATCATGCATATATGTATGTATGAAGTGTCCTTCACCTGCTACTGGATTTTCGTATGCAAACGTGTATCTATTGCAAGCATCTGGATTTCCGTTGTTGCTCTTTAATATTGACATTGCATAATTGTATGTACCATTTTCAACATGCATAACACCTGAAATTCTAGGAGTGTAGTTAGGTGCATCTGGTTCGAATTCACGACTTCTTAATGATTGTTCGAAAGTAAGTTGTTTGTCCATTCCTTCGTATATAGTATCTGTTTGGTCTCCGTTAGTTACTATAGTTTTGTTTCCTAAAACTCTAACTGGAGCATAGATTATTAGTGATGGATCTTCAAGCTTTGATGGATCAAATGCTTGTGTACGGATTCCTTGTCCATCTTCAACAAATACTCTATTTCTACTGTTGCTACTTCTTCCCATTATAAAATATGCTGTTACTGCTTTTTTTCCGTCTTCAGTTTTTCCGATTACTATACCTCTACCTGGGTATGTGTTACTGTTTAATTCATTTGCTAATGATAGCATGTTCATATTAATTTCCTCCATTAAAATAATTTATTTTTATAAACAAAAAACCGCCAACACGCAAAATGTTATAAAAACATCATACGTGCCCAGGCGGTCGGCATTTCTAAATATATAATCAAGCTCCCTGTGGGTTAATTCCCACGACATCTATTGATGCTTTCCACCAGTCGCTTGACCGTTCTTTGTTGTACAAACATATTATACACGAATATAATTTTATATTCAACTAAAAATATACGTATTTTTATTAATTATTTTTTTCATTATAAATATTATTTATTAATTTTTTTTGAATTCTAATATATGCCAAAGCATCTTCAGGCCCTAAACATTCTAACATCTTAACTACATTTTCTAACATTTCATTACGCTGTTTTTGAATATATTTATTGCCCTTTTCAGTTAACTTCACAATAATTTGACGATTGTCCTTTGGATCAGTTGTTCTCGTAATAAAATCATCTTTTTCTAAATGGTTTAAAATTGTCGCAATTCTAGCTGTGCTAACTACCATACTTTTGCTCAAATCCTTTGGATAAGCGGTTTTTTGGTGATCTACGAGATAATTTAAAACAAATAATCCTCCCTGGTTCAGCTTAGACATTGTTCTATCAAACTGAATATGTTTAATACCAGATTTCAAACTCATCAGTTCTCTCGCTAAAACATAATAGTCCATTTATCTATTCTCCTTCTAATTATCTAACTTTATTAGTTAATTTTATGCACAAACGCCAATATTGTCAATATCCAGGTTATCTATATTTAAATATTTACAGGTGCAATACTTATCATCAAGAATAATGATATCATTACACCAAATATAATTTGTGTAGCTTTTTCCTCCATTGAAGGCTTAAATTTGCTGATAACCTCACAAAGTATAGCTGAAAATGCTGCTATAATAATAAAATATACTAATTCCATTGTAACATCCCCTTTTTCTAAAATTGCTAATATTATTAGCAATTATTTTAAATATAATGCTACAGATATATTACTGTAGCTGATTTGATTTATTTGTATTTTTATCTAACTTTGTTAGCAATTATACTCTTAAATTTATATTATGTCAACAAGTTTATAAAATATTTTTTATACATATAAAAATGGCATCAAAAATGCCACTTTATAATAAATAAAACCACTATTATTCTACTTTCTCTTCTATTTTTACAATTCCATTATGTGTTTCATCATTAAAAACTATCATATAGTATTTATCAAGATCCAAGTCTTTTTCTAACATATATGTTATTCTTAATTTTTGTCCATTATGCTTTACTGCACAATTATCTCTAATTTCATCATAGACTTCGTAATCTCTGTTTATTATAAACGAAACTCCATTTACGTCAAATTTTATAACTCTTATATCTTTATCTCTACCCTCATAATAAACTTTGTAGTTTTCAACTTCACCATTTACAGTATAACAA
>NZ_JALEXO010000013.1 GCF_022780145.1 Intestinibacter sp. | reverse complement strand
GTAGTGATCAATGCCACAGGTGTAAATCCTTCTTTTATTTTTTTATACATGGCAAGCATGCAGTCCTTTCCACCACTGTAAGACATTACAAACTTTTTGCTATCCATTGTGTCACCTCATCTGAATTTTATTTACTTTATTATAATATTATTTTAATTTAATTTTTCATATTTTTAAACAAAAATTTCCTATAACATGTCAACTGCAGCTTCTATAAATCCCTTGAAAATTGGGTTAGCTCTATTTGGTCTACTCTTGAATTCTGGATGGTATTGAACACCAACATAGAATTTATTTTCTGCTACTTCTACAGCTTCTACTAATTTATCGTCAGGAGAAGTACCTGCTATAGTAAGACCTGCATCTATCATTTGTTGTCTGTAGTCGTTGTTAAATTCATATCTATGACGATGTCTTTCTGCTATATTTAATTGACCATAGCATTTGTGCATCATAGTTCCTTCTTTTATTTTACATGGATATGCCCCAAGTCTCATTGTTCCACCTAGTATATTTCCAAATTGATCTGGCATTAAAGCTATTACTGGATATTTTACTTCTAAATCGAATTCTGTTGAGTTTGCATTTTCCATATTAAGTACGTTTCTAGCAAATTCTATAACTGCTATTTGCATACCTAAACAAATTCCTAAGTAAGGTATGTTATTCACTCTTGCGTAATTTGCAGCACAAATCATACCTTCTATACCTCTATCTCCAAATCCACCTGGTACTAATATACCTTGGCAATCCTTTAATAAATCATCTACTGTATCTTTATTAACACCTTCTGCATCTACCCATTTAATATCTATAACTGCACTATTTTCATATCCTGCATGTGATAGAGCTTCAACTACTGATAAATATGCATCATGTAATTTAGTATATTTACCAACTAGAGCTATTTTTACAGTTTTATCTCTGTTTTTAACTCTTTCAAGCATGTTTTCCCAATCAGATAAATCGCATTTGTCGTATTTTAAATCTAATTCTCTACAAACTATATCACATAGATTTTGCTCTTCTAGCATCATAGGTACTTCATATAGTACATCTATAGTTTTATTTTCTATTACACAATCAGGTTTTACATTACAGAATAGTGATATTTTCTTCTTAACTACTTCGTCTATAGGTGCTTCTGAACGAGTTACTATGATATCTGGCATTATACCTAAGCCTTGTAATTGTTTAACTGAATGTTGTGTTGGTTTAGATTTATGTTCTCCTGAGCTCTTTATATATGGAACTAATGTAACATGTATAAATAAGCAATTATGTCTTCCAACTTCTAATGATACTTGTCTTATAGCTTCTAAGAATGGTTGACTTTCTATATCACCAGTTGTTCCACCTATTTCAGTTATAACAACGTCTGCGTCGCTTTTTTCACCTACATTGTATATGAAGCTTTTTATTTCATTAGTTACATGAGGTATAACTTGTACAGTTTCCCCTAAGTATTCGCCTTGTCTTTCCTTATTTAAAACATTCCAATAAACTTTTCCTGTTGTTAAATTTGAATATTTATTTAAATCTTCATCTATAAATCTTTCATAATGACCTAAGTCTAAGTCTGTTTCAGCTCCATCTTCTGTTACATAAACTTCCCCATGTTGGTATGGACTCATTGTTCCTGGGTCTACATTTATATATGGATCAAGTTTTTGAGCTGCTACCTTAAATCCTCTTGCTTTTAATAATCTTCCTAGAGATGCTGCTGTTATTCCTTTACCTAAACCTGAAACAACACCACCTGTTACAAATACATATTTTGTCATACTAAAAACCTCCTACACGAATAAAATTTGATAAAATAATAAAAATAACTTACAATTCATAAGTTTTTAAAATACTCTCAGCAATTTCTTTCTTAGTTACTCTTAAATCCATAGCCTGCTTTTCTATATACCTGTGTGCCTGTGGCTCACTCATATTTAAATACTGTATCAAAATACATTTAGCTCTGTCTATGAGTCTAATTTCACTAATTTTAACCTTAAGTCTTTCATTTTCACTTTGAAGACCTAAGTATTTTTTTCTTGATACACAAATATACTTTATACTTTTATACACAAATTGTCTATTTAATGGTTTCTCTATAACAAATACTCCATAATCTTCTACTTTAGATGAAATAGCATCGGCAATATCATTTTTTACTACTAATAAAACACCTGAATTATAATTTTTACTAATTGAAATAGAAAGTTCATGTCCAAACTCATCTGATAGTGGAGTATTGATAACTACCAAATCAAAATCACTTCTATTTAACATACGCCTAGCTTCACTACCATTGCCAACAGTGACAGTATTGGAAATTCCAGCTGTTTTCATCAAGTCCACAAAAAAACTTTTCCCCTTTTCCGACGTTGACACTATCAGCGCACAAGTCATCTTGGTCCCCCCTTTTACATTTAAAGCTTTTCAAAATACAATTGCTTTTCTGCTTTAAATTTATCAGTTACTGAACTATAAATATTCCATTCTTCCATCTTGTCATTTATATAATTATCGATAGTTTTTTGTGGCAATACACTTTTTATAAATTCACTACTTTTTGCAATTTTGATCGCTTCATTTAAATTAACAGGCAATTTTTTTACTTCCTGTAACTTTTCTTCTTCAGCATCAAATAAATTTATATTATGAGGTTTGCAAAGCTTATAGTTATTTTCTACGCCTTCCATACCTGCTTTAATTAACAAAGCAAAAACTATATAAGGGTTACAGCTAGAATCAGGTGATCTAAGCTCCATTCTACATCTATCTCCTTTAGCGGCTGGAATTCTTATAAGCTGTGATCTATTTTCCTTTGACCATGTAATGTATTTTGGCGCCTTGTCTTTACCTAGTCTAGAATATGAATTTGTAGATGCATTTAAAAACAAAGTAATCTCTTCTATACGATTTAATATCCCTGCTATAAAGCTTTTTGCGTATTCATAATCACTAGAATCTTCATCTCTAAAAACATTTTTTCCATCTTTATATAGAGATAGGTTAATATGTAATCCATTTCCACATTCAGTATTTAAAGGTCTCGGCATAAATGAAGCAAACAATCCATTTTCACATGCCTTAGTCTTCACAAGAGATCTAAAGCTTATCAAATTATCAGCAGCAGATAATGCATCACTGTACTGATAGTCTATTTCATTTTGTCCTGGTCCTTGCTCATGATGTGAGCTTATAGGCATTATTCCCATTTCTCCAAGAGATAAGCAAATATCTCGTCTTATATTTTCACATCTATCATTCGGATATATATCACAATAAGTACCTCTATCGTAAGGCTTCATAGTTGGATTTCCAAATTCGTCTTGTTCGAATAAGTAAAACTCACTTTCACAACCTATCTTAGTAGAAAATCCTTTTAACTTGCTTTCCTTTATAACTTCTTTTAAAATATTTCTACAATCTCCTTCAAAGCATCTTCCATCTGGATGTTTTATATTACAAAAAAATCTTACAACTCTTCCATGCTGCGGTCTCCACGGTAGTAAATACATAGTATTTGCTTCTGGAAACAACAATAAATCAGATTCTTCTACATTCATAAAACCAGTTACAGCTGATGCATCGAAGGAAATTCCTTCATCAAACGCTCTTTTCAATTCACTAGGCATTATCGTTATATTTTTTTGATTTCCAAATATATCACAAAATGCTAATTTTATAAATTTTATATCATTTTCTTCTATAAATTCTAAAACCTCACTAGTTTTATAATCCATGTAACTCCTCCTCTAAATCTACATTATCTATTGTAAAAATTCTTCAAATATAGAAATTTTTCTTAAAAAAAGGGGCACTCATTAAAGGGTGTTAAAATAAATATTCACACCTTTTAATGAACGCCCTTGTTCAATGTGACTATTATAGAATATTTATTTATAACTGTCAATATTTTGAAATCTTTTAGCAAATATTTTTGTATATATTATATAATATCAATTTTTGTCATATAATGTAGGCTTTTTTATTTTTAAAATATAAAATTTAATTTTTATATAAAATTAAGAAAAAACTGAAAATTCTTGTTGACAGTCTTTTACATTTTGAATACAATATGTTTATAAAGTTAGTTAAAACAGCAAAGGCGCTGTAGGTTATAGATGATCCTACAGCGCTTTTCTTTTTTCAAAGTAATTTTAATTAATAAGTAAATTTTATGGATTATACGATGGAGTATATCTATTTTATTTTAAATTTTGGAGGTAATTATTATGACAAAAGTTCCTGAGATATTTGGAAGCTTAGTATTTAACGAATCTGTAATGAAAGATAGACTACCAAAGGACGTTTACAAAGCATTACAAAATACTATAAAAGAAGGAAAACCAATCGATTTAAAAATTGCAAACGTAGTTGCAAATGCTATGAAGGATTGGGCTATAGAACATGGTGCTACTCACTTTACTCACTGGTTCCAACCAATGACTGGTATAACTGCTGAAAAACACGACAGTTTTATAAACCCAACTGAAGACGGAAAAGTAATAATGGAATTCTCTGGTAAAGAATTAGTAAAAGGTGAACCAGACGGTTCTTCTTTCCCATCAGGAGGATTAAGATCTACATTTGAAGCTAGAGGATATACTGTATGGGATCCAACTAGTTATGCTTACTTAAGAAATGGTACTCTATGTATACCAACTGCTTTCTGTTCATATGGAGGCCAAGTTCTAGATAAGAAAACTCCATTATTAAAATCAATGGAAGCTATAAATAAATCAGCTGTAAGACTTTTACATTTATTAGGTGAAACAGATGTTAAGAGAGTCACTACTACAGTTGGTCCTGAACAAGAATATTTCTTAATAGACAAAGAAATGTACAATAAGAGAATAGATTTAAAATTCACTGGTAGAACTTTATTTGGTGCAAAACCACCTAAAGGACAAGAATTAGATGACCACTACTTCGGTGCTATAAAACCAAGAGTAGTTGAATATATGAAGGATTTAGATGAAGAATTATGGAAATTAGGAGTTTTAGCAAAAACTAAACATAACGAAGTTGCTCCAGCTCAACACGAACTAGCTCCTATATTCACAACTACAAATGTTGCTACTGACCACAACCAATTAACAATGGATGTAATGAAAAAAACAGCATGTAAACACGGTTTAATGTGCTTACTACATGAAAAACCATTCGCTGGTGTAAATGGTTCTGGTAAACATAACAACTGGTCTATTTCAACTGACACAGGTAAAAACCTATTGAGCCCAGGAAAAGACCCTATGAACAACAAAGTATTCTTAACTTTCTTTATAGCTATAATAAAAGCTGTTCATGAAAACCAAGACTTATTAAGAATATCAGTTGCAGATGCAGGTAACGACCATCGTCTAGGTGGAAACGAAGCGCCTCCAGCAATATTATCAATGTTCATAGGAACTGACTTAGAAAAAGTATTACATTGCATAGAAGAAGAACTTCCATACAACGAAGAAACTTTAAAATCATTAGAAATAGATGTTGACGTATTACCATCATTCAAAAAAGATACTACAGATAGAAACAGAACATCTCCATTCGCATTTACTGGAAATAAATTCGAATTCCGTATGTTAGGTTCTACTGCTAATATAGCTTGTCCTAACACTATACTTAATACTATAGTAGCTGATTCTCTAGATTATATATCTGATTATCTAGAAGGAAAAGAAGATGTAGATGCTGCATTAAAAGAAATATTAAAGAAAATATTAAAAGAACACAAAGCTATAATATTCAATGGAAACAACTATGCACCTGAATGGGTAGCTGAAGCTGAAGGAAGAGGATTATTAAACTTAAAATCTTCAGCAGATGCTCTACCTCACTACACAGATGAAAAGAATGTAAAATTATTTGAAAAACACGGAGTATATACTAGATTAGAATTAGAATCAAGAAAAGAAATCTTACTTGAAAAATATGCTCAAACTATAAATATAGAAGCTCAAACAATGCTTGAAATGATCAAAAAAGATATCATACCAGCTGTATGTAGATACTCTAAAGATTTAACTGAATCTGCTTTAGCTAAGAAGAGCTTATCTGCTGATATAGATACTTCTTTAGAAACTGATTTAGTAACTAAGATATCTTCATTAAGTGCTTGTTTAGCTAAGAAAACTGCTGATTTAGAAAAATACGTACTAGAAGCAAAAGATATAGATGACAACGAAGAATTAGCAAAATTCTTCCACGATACAATATTATCACAAATGAACGAAGTTCGTGCTATAGCTGACGAACTAGAAACTTTAGTTGGAAAAGACTACTGGCCATTCCCAACTTACACAGATTTATTATTCAGCGTATAAATTAGTTTAAAATTCATATTTTAACATAACTAAATACTATCTACACAAGGGCGTGTACTCTATCTACTATTTACGTAGATAGGTATGCGCCTTTAATTTTTTATAAAAATAGGAGGATTTATTATGTATTCATCAGTCGATACGATATGGGTATTATTAGGGGCTGCTCTTGTATTCTTTATGCAAGCCGGGTTTGCAATGGTTGAAACAGGATTTACTAGAGCAAAAAATGCAGGTAATATTATAATGAAAAACTTAATGGACTTTGCTTGTGGTTCATTGATATTTTGGATTTTAGGATTTGGTTTAATGTTTGCCGGTAGTGGTAAATTTATCGGCGGATTTGATTTCTTTATTCAAGGCGATTACGGTGTTGAAGGTGGATATCCATCTTGGGCATTTGTTATATTCCAAACAGTATTCTGCGCCACTGCTGCTACTATAGTATCAGGAGCTATGGCAGAAAGAACTAAATTTAAATCTTATTTAGCTTATTCTATAGTAATAAGTGCAGTTATTTATCCTATATCAGGTCACTGGATATGGGGCGGTGGATGGCTTTCTCAATTAGGATTTATTGATTTTGCTGGATCTACTGCAGTTCATATGGTCGGTGGTGTAGCTGCTTTAGTTGGTGCTAAGATATTAGGACCTCGTATTGGTAAATACAACAAAGACGGTAGTCCAAACGCCATACCAGGACATAACATAACAGTTGGTGCTCTTGGAGTATTTATACTATGGTTCTGCTGGTTCGGATTTAATGGATGTTCAACTGTTTCTATGACAGGTGATGATAATTTAGTATTAGCAGGTAGCGTATTTATGACTACTAATATA
>NZ_JALEXO010000003.1 GCF_022780145.1 Intestinibacter sp. | reverse complement strand
TATTATGTAATTTACAATCTTCGCAACATCTCCTGAAGAAAAAGAATTTTCAAGACTTTTTAAAATTGAGGATAATAATGCTAGAACTATTATCATGATAATTACCTTTAGACTTGTACTTAATTGTGCTAGAATTGAACTTTTTAAATTTTCTACATTTATTAAATCTGAAATTTTTGCATCTCCTTTAATTAGATCTTTTACAAATACTTTTAAATCTATATTTTTAAAAACATCGTCATCCTTTATGTATTCTTGAAGCTCATTTATATTTATTTTATCTAATTGACTATCTATATAATTTTCTGCTGTTTCTTCAGATACCTCGTACTTTTCAGAACTTAGATCATCTTGATTTTCGCTGGCAAAACCGATGCTAGTTATACAGATTACAAAAAATAAAGCTAGTAAAATCATTTTTAATTTATTTTTCATAATTTTTCTCCTAAGGTATGATTCCAATTATCACATCTATTATCGATAAAAGTATTGGAAAAGACATACTCATAATTATTATCTTTCCCCCAAATTCTAATTTAGAGGCTATATTATTTTCACCACAATCCTTACAAAGAGATACTGCAAACTCCATAATATAGGCTATTCCTATCAATTTTATTATTAGAGATATGTACATAGAAGGAATATTTGCCCTATTGGCTAAATTATTTATCTCCTCTACTATAAAATTCAACTTCAAAACAACTGATAGAAGTATTACGACGCCTGCAGTTATAGCTATAAAATTTGCAAATTCTGGTCTATCCTTTTTTAAAACTAAGCAGAGTACAGTTGATATTATGGCGATTCCGATTATTTGCATTATCTCCAAAATACCACCTCCATTTTTATCTATCAATACAATCTAAACATGGTTCTAACTGTATTGAATAATTCGCTTATCTCGCCTATTACAAGGCTTAAAACTATTATCACGCCAGCTAGCGTAGTAAGCGTCGCCCAGTCGCTCCTGTCTACCTTTCCTAAAATCATATTTAAAACCGATATCAAAATGCCAACTCCTGCCACCTTAAATATCAAAGCTATATCCATTTAATCATCTCCTAAATCAAAATTATCCCTATACATATACCGCTGAAGGTTATCAACTTCTTGTAGAGATTTCCCTTGTTTTTTATATCTTCTTTGCTTTCTACTGTTAGTTTTTTTAGATTTTCTACAGTTAAATCTATTAATCTCTCTTGAGACTCTATTTCACTTTTTCCGAGAGATAAAATAAGCTTTTTTAATTCCTCAATTTCATTTTTCTTTAAATATGTATTTTTATATAAAATATCTATGTTATCATCTACAATATCCTCTAATCTCCTGCCATCCTCTTTCAAAATTGAATCTGCAAGTATTGAAAAAAACTCTTTAAATTCGTATTCATCTTTTAAAGATATATTTCTAAAAATCTCCTCTAAAGTGTACATTCCAAATGACAAATCCATTCTCATTATCTCTAAAATTCTGATTAAATCGTTTAACTGTCTGTGTCTTTTAATATATCTTTTAGAAATCTCCTCCCCAAATAAATAGCTACAACCTATAAGCATTCCAACTAAAAATATTTTAATTTGCAAAATACCATCTCTTTTCCTGTATGTCGTAAATTTTTTCTACTGTACCTGGTCCATTTTTAGAAGATAATATTACGACCCTCTTAAATAGATCGCCCTCTAGTAAATCTTTAAGCTCTCTTCTGTTTTTGACATCCTCAATAGAATCTCCATGTACAGTAGTTATTAGACTAACGCCACCGTTTAAAGCTGTATAAAGCGCTTTTATTTCTCTCTCATCGCCTATTTCGTCTGTGACTATTACATCAGGCGACATCGACCTTAAAACCATCATTATTCCCAAATCCTTTGGACATGTTTCTAAAATATCGGTTCTAATACCGACATCTAGCTGCGCAACTCCAAGATAAGACCCTCCTATTTCATTTCTCTCATCTATCAAAGCTACTTTTACGCCATCAAATCCATAAGATTTATTTCCATTACTTATATTTCTAACAATATCCCTTAAAAGCGTTGTTTTTCCACATTGTGGAGGCGATATAATTATAGTGTTGTTTATCTGATTTTTATTTTTTATTACATATGGCAGTACTTTTTTTGAACACCCCTTGATTTCTCTAGATATTCTTATATTGAGTGAAGAAATATGTTTGATATTTTTTACTTGTCCATTTTCTATTATCGCCTTACCTACTATTCCTATTCTATGGCCTCCTCTTAGAGTTATAAATCCCTTTTTGATGTCGTCTATAAATGAATGCACAGAATACCTGCATATGAGCTGAAACGTCTCTTCTATATCCTCTTTTGTAACTATATATGGATTTTTCATATTTAAACTCAAGCAATTATTTCTATTGTCGTAAAAATAATCCTGGCTGTCTCCATTTATTATCATGGGTTTATTTACTCTAAGCCTTATCTCTTCAATATTTGCAGAGCTATCTTTTATATTGTTGATTTTTTTTCTAAGGTTAATCGAAAGTGAATTTATAATTTCATCAGAAAGTTTCATGACTACATCCTCCTTACTTGTTTATAAATATATATTTATTTAACCCCCAAATTATTACTCTTATATTCTCATAAATTGGCACAAAAAAATCTCTCCTATATTTAAGAGAGATTTTGAAATAAATCGTATATTCTTTTTTCATTTAAATCTTGTCCTATTACAACTATACCTGTTTTTGATGTATTTGTAAGCTTGTCTATGTGGATTTCTCCATCTACATAATCGAACTTTAGGTAATTGCCTTTAATGTCCTTTAATATGCCTTTTGACCTTATTATCAATCCGTATTTTGAGAAATTTATAAATTCGCCTAGTAAATTATCTATCTGTTCTTGTGAATAAAATTTATCCACATCAAATGTATAACTAGATAAATCTAAATTATCTCCATTTACTGTGTAATTATCGCGATTATCGTTTTTTATATTTTTATAAATAATATCATTTATATTAAATTCATCTAAGCTCTTATCTACTATCAATGCATTTGGATTTAAAGCTTTTAAATCATTTATTAATTTATCTAATCCATTTTTTCTGACTCGCTTAAGTCTTTCGATTCTAGTTAAAAAAATTATATCGGCATTAACTATCTGATCTTCATAATGCTCTCCAAATGTTTTTATATGCATATCGAAGGTAAATGCATTTACTGTAGTTATTATTTTGTCTAGCTCGATGTTTTTAATACCGTCTAGTATCTTCACTATATCGCTTACCTTTGCCACACCTGATGGCTCTATAAATAAAGTATCTGGATTGTATTTTTTGAATATATAATCTAAGCTATCTTTAAAATCAGCTAACAGGCTACAGCATATACATCCAGCATTAATTTCATATATATTTAAATCTTCGCTATATAGAGCATCCGAATCTATAGAGATCTCGCCAAACTCATTTTCTAGAATTACAACTTTTCCTAGATTTTTAACTTCATCTAAATATTTTTTTATAAATGTAGTTTTGCCAGAACCTAGAAATCCAGATATTATGTTTACTTTAGTCATTTTTTTCGTTCCTTTGAAGCTTTATCTATTTGTCTTCTTCTTGTGATTCTATTTCTTTTTTATCATTTTCTTTTTCTTCTAATTCCTTTAACACCTTTTCTATATCTTCAACTACATTTCCACTTGCAAATTTTATAGCTTGGTTGACTGCGTTTTTAATTGCAAATCCATCAGAGCTCCCGTGAGCCTTTATAACTCCACCTTTTACTCCTAGAAGTGGTGCTCCACCGTATTCAGTGTAGTCCATCATAGATTTTATAGCTTTAAAATCGTCTTTTAGCATTAAAGCTCCCATTTTTCCTTTGAAAGAAGACATAAATCTCTCCTTCATAAGTCCCATAAGTCCCATAGCAACGCCTTCACATGTCTTTAGAAGTATATTTCCTGTAAATCCATCGCATACTATAGCATCGCATACTGAATTTATTACATCTCTAGCCTCTACATTTCCCACAAAGTTTAAATCTAATTCTTTAAGCTCATAAAAAGAAGTTTTCATAAGCTCATTACCCTTGCCTTCTTCCACTCCTATGTTGGCAAGACCTATTCTAGGATTTTCGATATTTAATACCTTTCTCAAGTATATATCGCTCATGAAGGCAAATTGTACTAAGTTTTTAGGTTTACAATCTGCATTAGCACCTCCATCTGCAAGAAGTGTTATTCCTCCCTTTACATTTGGAATACCTGGACATAAACAAGGTCTATCGATTCCCTTTATTCTTCCAACTACAAATAGACCTCCCGCTAAAAGGGCTCCTGTATTACCAGCAGAAACTATTGCATCTGCTTTTTTATCCTTTACTAATTTTAATCCTACAACCATTGAAGAATCCTTCTTTCTTCTAACTGCTTGTACTGGTTTATCTTCGTTTTCGATTATTTCAGTCGTATGTACTATTTCTAGTTTACTTTTGTCATAAGTTTTTGATTCTAATTCCTTTTCTATTATGTCCTTATCTCCCGTTAAAATTACATCTACACCGTACTCATTTATAGCTAAAACAGCACCTTCTACTGTAGATTTAGGAGCGTTATCTCCACCCATTGCATCTATTACTATTTTCATATATTTCCTCCTCTTTATAAACTCTCAATTTATAGTATTTACATTTTTTATGTAACTATCCCTAAATGAATTTAGAGGAGTACAATTTAACTCCTCTTTTATTTAGTCAAAACCACTTATTATATTATAACTTATATTTAAACAAAAAAAAACATGTAGTATAAACTACATGCTTTTTATATAACTATTCAGCTACGATTTCTTTACCATTGTAGTGTCCGCAAGAAGGACAAACTCTATGTGGTAATTTTGGTTCATGACATTGTGGGCATTCTACGAATCCTTTAACTGTCATTTTTGAATTAGCCGCTCTTCTCATTTTAGTTTTTGATTTAGCTGTTTTACGTTTAGGTACTGCCATTTAAGCCACCTCCTTAATCATTTTTGAACAAATCTTTTAATTTAGCAAAACGTGGATCTATATCATCCTCGTCACTTGCAGTTTCGCTACATGAGCAAGTTTCTTTATTTAAGTTAGCTCCGCATTCTGGACAAAGACCCTTGCAGTCCTCTTTACAAAGAACCTTATGTGGTAAATTGAAGTCTAGAGTCTGTTCTATTATTTTTACTAAGTCAACCTCGTCAGTATCTACAATAAAAGCATCGTAGTCTTCAAAGCTATCTTCGTCAAAGCCTTCACTAACTAAGAAACCATCAATTGTATAACTCATTGGCACTTCTACTGGTTCTAAACATCTAGAACAATTATCTATTATTGTAAAATCCACATCTGCAACTAAATGAATTTCATCCTTTGCATTTTTAGAAATTTTACCAACTAGATTTACAGGTGAAGCCAATTTGTATTTGTTATCACAATAACTAATAGTATCAATTTTTTGCGAAAAATTCAAGTCTATTTTACCAGTTTCTCTTTTATTTAACTCATTAAGACTAATTATCATATTTTTCACCTCAACATTATTACCAAATTTATTATACAAATAGGATTAATGTTTGTCAAGTATTTTTACTTGATACTTATAATACTATTTTGTTTATGTATAAAAGATATCTAAATCTCATATACACAATTTAAGGTAGGTCTAAGCCTACCTTAAATATTTATATTATAATCAATTTTAACAAATTATATAACTATAATTATTTAACTAATTCTAATGTATCTCTAGCTATCATTAATTCTTCGTTAGTTGGTATTAATAATACTTTAACTTTAGAATCAGGAGCAGATATAACTCTTTCTTCTCCTCTTACTTTGTTAGCTTCAGCGTCCATTTTAACACCTAATACTTCTAAGTCAGAAGCTATTTCTAATCTGTTGTCTATACCATTTTCACCTAAACCAGCAGTAAATACTATAGCATCTACACCGTTCATTTCAGCAGCATAAGCACCTATATATTTTTTAACTTTTTTGTGGTAAGCAGCTAATGCGTTTACAGCTTTAGCATCGCCTTTTTCTGCAGCTTCACCGATATCTCTGAAGTCAGAAGATATACCAGTCATTCCGTATACACCAGATTCTTTATTCATTAATTTATCTATACCATCAGCATCTAAGCCTTCTTTTTTCATTATGAAAGGTATTATAGCAGGGTCTATGTCACCACATCTAGTTCCCATTATTAAACCTTCAAGTGGAGTAAGTCCCATTGTAGTATCTACAACTTTTCCACCATCTACAGCAGCTATAGAAGCTCCGTTTCCTAAGTGACAAGTTATTATTTTTAAGTCAGCTATATCTTTTCCTAACATAGCAGCAGCTCTTTGAGATACGTATTTGTGAGAAGTTCCGTGGAATCCGTATCTTCTTACACCGTATTGTTCATATAGTCTGTATGGAAGACCATATAAGTATGAAGAAGCTGGCATTGTTTGATGGAATGCAGTATCAAATACAGCAACATTTGGAACACCTGGAAGTACTGCTTTTATAGCATCTATACCCATTAAGTTAGCTGGGTTGTGAAGAGGAGCTAAATCGTTGCAAGATTTTATAGCTTCTATAACTTCGTCAGTTACTACAACTGAAGATGCGAATTTTTCTCCACCATGTACAACTCTGTGTCCTACAGCGTTTATTTCAGCCATTTCTTTAACTCCACCGTAAGTTGGATCTAAAACACCTTCAAGAACTAATTTTATAGCATCTTGATGATCTTTCATAGGTTGTTCTTTAACGTATTTACCTTCTACACCGTCTTTTTTTTGAGTAAGTATAGAACCATCTATACCAATTCTATCAACTCATCCTTTACATAATACTGCTTCATTTTCCATATCGATTAATTGATATTTTAATGAAGAACTACCACAGTTTAAAACTAATATTTTCATTAGTAAAACCTCCTTAATATTTAATGAATAATATGTATTAAGCCTTAATGACTTTTATTTTATTATACTACATAAAAAAGCCTTCATTAATAGAGATTGTTAAATTAATATAGACTTTTTATTTTCTAATAAATTCAGACAATTAAAATTCCTAAATTAATATATCATTTTTTTCAAAAAAAGTACATACTATTTTGAATAAAAAAACATATTCATTTACTTATCGTCTCATATATAATTATAATATATTTATCGCGTTATTGGTTAAAAAAAATACAATTTATCTATATTTTATTTATATATTTTAAAGAATTTTTCAATATCTATTTAATAGCCCTTGAATTATTATTCCAATTAATTAAAATAATAATCATATTATACAAAAAAAGGAGAAAATTTTATGAATTTACTTGGTTTAATAGTGGAATACAATCCATTTCACAATGGTCATTTATACCATTTAAATGAATCCAAAAAAATCACCGGAGCAACTCATACAATAGCTGTAATGAGTGGAAACTTTATGCAAAGGGGTACACCTGCTCTTTTAGATAAATTTACTAGGGCTGAGATGGCTGTAAAAAACGGGGTCGATTTAGTTGTAGAATTGCCTACACTATACGCATGCCAGAGCGCAGAAATTTTTGCACATGGAGGGATAACTTTACTTAACTCCCTAAACTGTGTAGATTCTGTATGTTTTGGAAGTGAAATAGGCGATGTGGATATACTATTTTTAATAGCAAAAATCTTAATAGAAGAACCTTCAGAGTTTAAAAACGCTCTTAAAAATTATTTAGCTGAAGGGCTACCATTTCCAAAAGCTAGATCATCGGCTCTATTTGATTATATAAGCGAAAACAAACTGTACAATACTTCAAAAGAAAATTTGACAGAAATATTAAACTCTCCAAATAATATACTTGGAATCGAGTATATAAAGAGCATATTAAAACTAAATAGCTCAATTAAACCGTATACAATAAATAGAGTTAACTCTGGCTACAATAGTTTAAATATAGATAATTCAATCTGCTCTGCATCTGCAATTAGGAATGCTCTAAAAAATAACAGCGATTTAAACGACATAAATTATACTATTCCAAATCCTACTTACGATATGATAAGCGAGGCTTTACAAAATGGATTTAATCCTGTTTTTGGAGACGATTTTTATCAAATATTGTATTCTATTATCATAAGAGATAAAGACAACTTAACCGATTATTTCGAGGTAAATGAAGGAATCGAAAACAAAATTTATAACTCTATATTTAAATGCACAAATTTCGAAGAGCTTCAAAACGAAGTAAAATCCAAGCGATATACTATGACGAAAATCTGTAGAACATTAAATAACATTATGCTAGGAATAAAAAAAGAAGATATTTTAAAAACTAAGGATTTAAATAGCATTCCTTATTTAAGAGTTCTAGCCTTCAACGATAAAGGATGTGAAATACTTAAAAAGATAAAAAATAATTCTGATATCGAGGTTATCACAAAGTTTTCTAAAATAAAACATATCGATGTAGATAACTTCAAAACTTTGATAAATTACGATATTAAAGCTACCAATATGTACAATTTAATATACTACAAAAATAATATTTCTAAGCTGAAGGGGCCTATGGACTACATGACCTCTCCCAAATACATAAAATAATAACTGGAGGAAAACAATGGAAAACAATACGACAATTGAAGATCTATCGAGTTCTTCAAAAAATACATCTAAAAACAACACAATAAAGGGAACTTTATTCGCACTAATAGCCGGGACATTATGGGGATTGTCTGGAATATGTGCCCAATTTCTATTTCAACAGAGAAATCTTACTCCTGAATGGGTAGTATGCATTAGGCTTATATCTTCTGGAATAATACTACTATCTATAGCCTATATAAAGGAAAAAAACGAAATATTTAAAGTTTTTAAATCTAAAAAACACACTAAGGATTTGGTTTTATTCGGTATTTTAGGTATGTTCGGAGTCCAATACAGTTATTTTGTAGCTATAAAATACTCAAACGCTGCTACAGCTACTGTTATACAGTATTTAGGACCTGCTATTATCCTGATTTACCAATCATTAAAAAATAAATCTCTGCCTTCATTTATAGAATTATTCGCCTTGATACTTTCTCTTCTAGGCGTATTTGTTTTAGTAACTCATATGGATATAAACAGTCTCGTTATCTCTAAAAAAGCCTTATTTTGGGCGATAACAGCTGCATTTTGCCTTGCATATTATACTGTTAAGCCTGGTAACCTCTTAAACAGCTTCAGCAATATATGCGTAACTGGCTGGGGAATGTTAATCGGAGGTGTAGCATTCAGCTTTATAAAACCTATATTTGATATAAGTGGAACTTTTGATATATACACTATAGCTGTAATAATAATAGTAATAATATTTGGTACAGTTATTCCATTTAGTATCTATGTCATAAGTACAAAATTGATAGGACCTACTAAGACTAGTTTATTTTCTACAATAGAACCTGTATCATCTGCTGTATTCTCTATATTTTTATTAAATCTAGCATTTGGATTTATGGATTTTTTAGGTACAGCTATGATAATTGCTATGGTAATTATATTGTCTATAAATAAAAAAGAAAAAGCATCAGATTGCGCTTAGATTTACATATCATTTTAAATAAAAGCTCCCTTTATAATTTTGTTTAAAATTAAAACTTATAAAGGGAGCTTTCTGTATTTTAGTTTTGTGATTTGATATATATTTTAATATATACTAATAATTATATAGCATATATTATTTACCTATAAACATTTGTGTCCAGTAAATTGTACCTTTTGAATCCTTAGCTACACCAACACCTAATTCAGTAAAATTAGGGCTTAGTATATTTGCTCTATGTCCTGGTGAATTCATCCAAGAGTTCATAACCTCGCTAGGAGTTTTTTGATCTTTTGCTATATTTTCTCCTGCAGCTTTATAGCTTATACCAAATGATTTCATCATATCAAACGGAGAACCATAAGTCGGAGATGTATGGTCAAAATATCCTTTATTTATCATATCTTGCGATTTTACTGTAGCTACGTTTGATAGCTCTTTATTTAGAGTAAGAGGTTTTAAGCCATTTGCTTTTCTCTCTTTGTTTACTATTTCTAATACCTCTAATTGTTCCTTTGTAAAATCTGAATTTATAGTATCGTTTGAATTATTGTCATCGTTTTGATTTTCTCCATTGTTTGGAAGATTGTCGTCTTCTGTATTATTTTCTTGTGAATTATTTTGATTGTTATTATCTGTATTTAAATTATTATTTTCATTTGTTTGGTCGTTATTAGTGTCTTCTGTTTGATTATTATCTATATCTTCTTTATTATTTGAATCTTCTTCGCTACTAGGTATTTTATCTGTACAATCATCTTTAATTGAAGGTTTCGATGGTTTAACTATACATAGAGAATTTATATCAAATTTATATTTCTTGCCATTTACACAAATGTATATTTTACCTTTTACCCTACCAGTATCTACTTTTTTAACCTGTAATGCATTTGAAAATGCAACATTTGATGCCGTCATTATTGTAACAGCTCCTAAAACTACTAATCTTTTTAACTTCTTATTCATATAAACACCTCACTATATTTTTTATTATTCTTAATTTGTTACTTTTTTGTAACCTTTAAGATATAAGCCCCCTTGCGCCTATTAATACTAACATACTTTTTTAAGTTTTTTGTATGTAAAATTATGTAAACCTATTATAAAATCAACTCTAAACCATATTATTACTAGAACACAGCTATATTATATTTTTTTAGATATAATCAAAAAAACTCTTTAATAGCTTAATTTATCGCTACTAAAGAGAACCTTTGACATTTTGCGTATTTTCATAAATTATTATATATTCATCAACTCTTTAAAACGTTTGACCTTACTTCTACTAACTGTAATCTCATATTTTTCATCGTTCAATTTAAGTAAATAAGTATTATTAAACCAAGGTATTACTTCTTCTATCTTGAGTAAATTAACTAAATAAGATCTGTGGCATTTAAAAAAGTTATCACTGTTTATCATCTTTTCAACATCAGATATACATTCCCTTATATGGTATTCTTCATCCTTAGTGTAAATATATGTATATCTCTCCTTTGCTTCACAGTAATAAATATCATCAATATCCACTATATATATTTTATTATCCTTCCATAGACTTATTTTATTAGATACCTTATTTGATACAAGATTTTTAGTTTCTTTTTTCTCTTTGTTTTCAAGTTTATTATCACTATTACAAGCATTTTGTAGCTTATGCAACATAGATATTATTCTCTCTTCTGAATAAGGCTTTAATATGTAATCAAATATATCTAAATTAAATGCCTCTATAGCGTAATTCTCATACGCTGTTATAAAAACTATTTTGGGTTTTTGCTCAAATTTATTTATTGTCTTAGCCAACAACATTCCATCTAATTTAGGTATATTTATATCCAAAAATATAGCATCTACATTATTTTCTTGTATAAAACTAAGTACATCTAATCCATTATCAAATTCCCCTACTATATCTATATCCGTGTTATTTTCAACAAAATACCTCAATTCTTTTCTTGCTGGAAACTCATCTTCAACTATTATCGCCTTCATAACCTCTACCCCCATACATAAAATTCAATTAAAGTTCCTCTATCTAATTTTTTAATTTCTAATCCCTTATGATAATGAAGCTTAACCCTTAAATGTACATTATAAAGTCCTATTTTATTCTCAGGCATATTACCACTGTACAAGTTGTCAATTACTTTTTGGTCAATACCCACACCGTTATCTTCAATACTTATTTTTACTTTTGAATCTAGGTTTTTTACAGATATTTTAATTTCTCCTTCACTTTTATTATCCATAGGTAAAATTCCATGGATGATAGCATTTTCGACTAACGGCTGGATAATCAAGCTCGGTATTTTCACATTTGTTTTATCTATATCATATACAATATTTAAAGCGTTTCCAAATCTAGCCTGCTCTATATCTATATAAGATCTTACTTGTTCCATTTCTTTTTCTATATCTATCAGATTATCATTAAATTCTAGGTTATGTCTCAAATAAGTAGATAAACTTATAATTAAATCTCTCGCCTTTTGAGGATCAAATCTTATAAATGATGCTATTGTGTTTAAGGCATTAAATATAAAGTGTGGATTTATCTGTCTCTGAAGAGCTGACATTTCAGCTTTTTTTCGCTCTTCTATATCTCTTTTATCTTTTTCTATAGTATTGACAATAGATACCATAAATCCTATTCC
>NZ_JALEXO010000324.1 GCF_022780145.1 Intestinibacter sp. | reverse complement strand
CAATTGTTATATAATGTGAAGTGAAGATATTATTAATATTATATATAAATAGAAATTTCTAGAGGTGATAAAGTGATTGGAATAAATGATGCTTGTGAAATATTGAGTTGGGCATATAATAATAATATAGAAATATGGTTAGATGGTGGTTGGGGTGTAGATGCTTTACTTGGAAAAGAAACACGTCAGCATAATGACATTGATTTATTTGTAGAAGAAAAAAACTATAATAAATTTATTGAAATAATTAAAAATAAAGGATTTAATGAAATTGTAGTGGAGTATACAAGTGAAGTACATACTATTTGGTCTGATAATAAATTACGAATTATTGATTTACATATGTTTAAAGATAACTGTGATGGAACCATATGTTATGAAGGCGAAGTTTTTCAAAAAAATATATTCGATGGTGTTGGAAAAATAGGAAATATTATGGTTTCTTGTATAAATGCTAAAAATCAAGTCTTATTTCACTTAGGGTATGAATTTGGAGAAAGTGATATTCATGATGTAAAATTATTATGTAAAGAATTTAACATTCCAATACCTAAAGAATATGAAAATTTTTAAATTAGCGATAAATTATAATCTGTAGATTTAATAATATTACTATATCACGAAGAATTTATAATAAGTCATAAAAACAACCACATCTTATAATTCAATGTATTGAAAAGTCTAAGGCGTGGTTGTTTTTATGTCATATCTATCACGAAGATGGCTAACATAGCCTTAAAATTAAATTAACGAATTTAAAGGAGGAAAATAATATGACAAAAGAAAATACTATTTACGAAGAAATGGAGAACGATATTTACAATGCTAATTTAGAAGAAACAGAAAAAAACAAACTTCTAAAAAACTTATTTCAACTAAAAGAAAAAAGAATAAACATAATGATAACAGGAGCAACTGGTTGTGGAAAGAGCTCTACAATAAACGCATTATTTAATTCAGAAGTGGCAAAAGTCGGTGTAGGTGTTGATCCTGAGACTATGGAAATCGTCAAATACGAATTAGGGAACTTAATTTTATGGGATAGTCCAGGGTTAGGCGATGGAAAAGAAGCCGACAATAGACACGCCAAAAATATAATTAAGAAATTATCAGAAGTCGATTCTGATGGAAAAGCTTTAATAGATTTAGTTTTAGTTATTTTAGATGGAAGCAGCAGAGATTTAGGAACATCATATGAACTTATAAACAACGTTATAATTCCTAATTTAGGGGAAGAAAAAGACAAGAGAATAATAGTAGCAATAAATCAAGCCGATGTCGCTATGAAGGGCAGATATTGGGATTATGAAAAAAATGAACCTCAACAAAAGCTAGTAGATTTTCTAGAACAAAAGGTCGTATCTGTAAAGAATAGAATATACGAGGGCACAGGAGTCGATGTAGAACCAATTTACTACAGCGCAGGGTTTAAAGAAGAAGGCGAAATGCAAACTAATCCATATAATCTATCTAAATTATTATGGATGATAATTAAGGCCACTCCAAAAGAAAAGAGACTTGTTTATGTTGATAATATAAATAAAGATGAGGAAATGTGGAAGAAAAATGACGAATTAGAGGATTATACAAAAGAAATTCATAACTCTTTTGTTGAGACAATTAAGGATTGTGCAGCTGAGGGAGCAGATATAGGGGAAGAAATAGGATCTATATTTGGAACAGCAGGTGAAAAAGTTGGAAAAGTTGTAGGAACAATTGCTGGAGGAATAATAGGTGTAGGTAAAGCTATATTAGGTAGATGGTTTTAAATAAATTTTTATAAAAGGGAGATAATAACAATGTATGCTGATTATAGACTAGAAACAATAAACGAAAAATTAGAAAAAGCCAGATTTTATCCTCTAGATGTTATGGTTACAGGTGTGACAGGAGCAGGAAAATCGACAACTTTAAATTCGCTATTCGAAAAGGAAGTAGCAAAAGTAGGCGATGGTGTAGATCCTGAAACTATGGAACTCGACAGCTATAGACTAAATGAACTTATGAGATTTTGGGATACGCCGGGTCTAGGAGACGGTGTAGAGGCTGACAAAGTCCACTCTAAAAAATTAGTCGATATGTTGTATGATACTTATGTTTTAGATAATAATGAGTATGGGTTTATAGATTCGGTTTTAGTAATTATAGAGGGTTCTAACAGAGATATGGGAACTACATACAAATTATTAAATGAAATTATAGTGCCAAACTTCCAATCAGATAGAATTTTAGTTGCGATAAATCAAGCGGATGTAGCTATGAAAGGCAGACATTGGGATTTTTTCAATAATAGACCGGATGATGTATTGCTTGATTATTTAGAAAAACAAGCCTCTTCTATACAAAGAAGAGTGAAGGAAGCTACTGGAATCACTATAAAGAAGCCTGTATATTATTCAGCAGAAAAAGGATACAATGTATCTAAACTGTTTGATTTAATAATAGATAATATGCCAGAAACTAGAAGAGAACTATATTTACAAGGATTTTAAAATACACAAAAAAGGGATAGTCGTTTTAAAGCGATATCCCTTTTTGTATATATGTATAATTTTAATCTTCATCGTCTAATGCACAGACATCATCTATAATACTTCTAAAAACATCGAGTGGATTGTCACATTTAGCACAGTATAAAAATAGCCAATCGTATGGATTTCCAACGTAAAGAGGTCCCATACCAGAGGAATCTAGTATATCGTTCATTTGCTCTGAGAAATCGTCAAAGAAATCGATACATTCTTCATCTCCTGCTTCACTAGCATCGAAGCAAAATGCATAAAACTCAAGTAATATAAGTATTTTTCTCATTGCTTCAGAAGTGATAGCTTCTTTATTTGCGTCTGATAGAGTTTTTTTAGAAGGAAAATTGCTTTTTATTATTTTAAGTAATTTTGCATTCTTAGCGAAAGAATATTTACTTTTGCCTTTTTTGCCTACAGGTAAAAATGATCCGTATATAACATAGAACATAAAATCTACAGAGGCAATATCCATATTTGTAGTCAGTTCAGATAAATTGTTTTTATAGAAATCTTGAATTACAAGTCCGCATTTTTTTAAGTCTTCATGTTCTCTATTAGTTTTAACCTTTGATAATCTATCTAAAACTTCTTTATCTTGCTTTTTCCCTTGAATTCTATCTAATAAATTTGTGTATTCTTTAATTGCAGTAACGTTATATTTGTTGAACGCATTTTTGTTGTCTAGTACATATCTGATTA
>NZ_JALEXO010000296.1 GCF_022780145.1 Intestinibacter sp. | reverse complement strand
TTTGGGAAGCTAAAAATTAGGGGGATAAAAGAGATGGCGGTTATAAGACCTTTTAAAGCAATCAGACCAGCTGCGCAATATGTAGACATGGTAGCGGAATTACCATATGACGTTATGAATAGGGAAGAAGCAAAGGAAATGGGTGAAAAGAATAAATATTCTTTCATACACATTGACAGAGCAGAAATAGATTTAGATGATGAAGTAGATGAACACGATGAAGCTGTTTATCTAAAGGCTAGAGAAAATCTAGACAATTTCAGAAATAATGATATTTTAGTAAAAGAAAAGCAAGACTGCATCTATATTTACAGAGAAACGATGAACGGCAGAGATCAAATCGGCCTTGTAGCTTGCGTATCTGTAGATGACAGCATAAATGGAGTAATAAAAATACACGAATACACTAAACCAGATAAAGAATTAGACAGAACTAAGCACATAAAATACTGCAACGCAAACACAGGCACAATTCTTTTAACTTACAAAAATAGAGAAAAAGTAGATGAATTAGTAAACTTCTATGTAAAAAACGAATTGCCACTTTACGATTTTATGTCTGATGACGGTGTATTCCACACAGTCTGGCGAATCGACAGACAACAAGACTTAGACGAGCTTGTGAGCGAGTTTGACAAAATTCCATACTTATACATAGCAGATGGGCACCATAGATCAGCATCTGCTGTAAATGTTGCAAAAGAAAAGAGATTGGAAAATCCAAACTACACAGGCGACGAAGAATTCAACTATTATATAGCGATGATAGCTCCAGAAAATAATCTAGAAGTTCTAGATTACAACAGAGTCGTAAAAGACTTGAATGGAAACACAAAAGAGGAATTTTTAAATAAAATCGCTCGAAAATTTGAAATTGAAAGAGTTGCAAAAAACAAGCAATACAAACCAGAGCAAAAAGGAACTGTAGGTATGTTCTTAGATGGAGATTGGTATAAAATTAAATTTGACGATAAGTCAATAAACGATCCTGACGAAGTCAAATCATTAGACATATCAATCCTACAAGACAACATCCTAGACGATATATTAGGGATAAAAGATCCTCGAAGAGATAAAAGAATAGATTTCGTGGGAGGAATCAGGGGAATAGATGAGCTCGAAAAAAGAGTAAACGAAGACATGGAAGTTGCCTTTGCAATGTATCCAACAAAGCTTACAGAGCTTATGGCAGTTGCCGACGCAAATAAAATAATGCCAGCAAAATCTACTTGGTTTGAACCAAAAGTAAGATGCGGATTATTTTTACATGAACTTGATTAGTAAAAAACAGGATTAGCTTTAATGGCTAGTCCTTTTTTTATTCACTAAAAAAAATTATTTGAAAAATATGAATATTGTATAAAATTCTGCTTATGTTATTTTATCTACGATTGAGGATGTGCTATATTTTAATTATTAAATTTAGTTTTTGGAGAGATTTGGAGGTTATAAATATGACTGATAAAAAGCAAGTTTTAGAAAATTTAGGATTTAGAAGGGCAAAGTTGTCGGATGCGGAGAGATTGTTGGAGATTTATTCGCCGTATGTGATAGAGACTGCGATTACTTTTGAGTACGATGTACCTTCGGTGGAGGAGTTTAGAGGGAGAATAGAGGATATTTCTAGTGAGTATCCGTATATAGTTTGTACATATAAGGACGAGATAATTGGATACGCTTACGCACATAGACATATGGAGAGGGCGGCTTATCAATGGAATGCTGAGCTTTCTATTTATTTGGATATGGATTATAAGAGTCTTGGTGTGGGGAAAATTCTTTACGGCAAGCTTATAGAGATTTTGAAATTGCAAAATGTTGAGAATGTGTACGGATGTATAACTACGGAGAATGAAAAAAGCGTTAAGTTCCATGAAAAGTTGGGATTTAAGTTTATAGGGATATACCCTGATACTGGATATAAGTTTGGCAGATGGTACGATATCACTTGGCTTGGGATGAGGATTGCTGATAAGAATCAGGCTCCAAAACCGCTTAAGGCTATATATGAGGTGGATCAAGATGCTATAGAGGATATTTTAAATTTTTAAATCGCTCTGATGGGCTATTTTGATTGTAAAAGTAAAAATTTCCTTATACAATGTAATTAAGATACAATGTAATTAAGAAAATTGTTTGAAATATAAGGAATTTGCTTGGAGTGAGAAATGGCTGTAGGAGGGGGATTTATGAAGAAGAATGTTAGGTATTTATTTTGTGTTATTTTTATATTTTGTATGTTTTTGGTAGCTCAGGTGT
>NZ_JALEXO010000271.1 GCF_022780145.1 Intestinibacter sp. | reverse complement strand
CGACACGCTTTCCTTGTCTTGCTAGTGTTGTCATTTGATTTTTCCAGTATTCCCTGTCAAAGTCATCTTTTATAAACTCTACCAATTTATCTGGAGCACCTTTTACAGCTAAATATCTCTGATCTTTTAAATCTACTATTTTCGCCATATATTTAAAATCGGAGTCAAACGGCATCTTATCAACTTCCGAAAAACCAGCTATATCTAATTTCGCCTTTTTGCAAAGTGTAAGAAAACATCCGTCTGTCGGCTCTCCATTTATGCCCCATTTTCCATCCTCGTAATTTAGTGTTGCATCATTTGCAAGTGCACCTATAAGTATTAATTTTCTCAAGTCACCATCAATAGTGATTTTTTCATCTCCACTAAAAATTTCTCCCTCAGGCGAATATCCCTTTCCTGTCACAGTATAAAAATTATCTCTAGTTACTATATCCTTTACCGTCATTTCATTTTTGGTAAGTGTTCCAGTCTTATCAGTTCCGATGATGTTCACAGAGCCTAGAGTTTCAACAGATGGCAGATTTTTGACTATAGAATTCTTTTTAGCCATATTTTGAACTCCTATCGCCAATATCACAGATGTTATCGCAGGCAATCCTTCTGGAATCGAGCCCACGACCATTGTAATAATCGACAACAGCAGTACAGGAATTTCATATACATCAAATAAAATTCCAAATCCAAACAAAATTGCAGCCGTCAAAACTATAGTATAAGATATATATTTTCCTAGATTGTTTATAGATATTATTAGAGGTGTTTTTTGCTGTTTTACATGATTGATACTTTGATTTATTTTACCTATTTCAGTATAATCACCTGTCGAAACGACAATGCCAGTCGCCGACCCATTTGTCACACAAGTAGATGCAAATGCCATATTTGTTTGATCTGCAACAGTTACATTTCCTATCAACGTCTGCTCATCCTTCACAACTGAATCCGACTCGCCCGTCAAAACAGCCTCCTGAACCTTCAAGTTATCGGCATCTAGAATTCTAATATCAGCAGGCACATTATCTCCCGCCTCTAAATAGACAATATCCCCTAACACCAATTCACTTGCATCGATATCCACCCTTTCGCCATTTCTTATGACAGTTGCATTCACCACCAACATCTGCTTGATTTTTGAAATCGCATCCTCTGCCTTGTTTTCTTGAATATAGCCTATCAAAGCATTTACAATTACTACTATCCCTATAACTATCGAATCTGAGATGTGTCCCATAGATAAAGTCAATACTCCAGCAACCAACAAAATGTAAATCACACTATTGTTAAATTGCTTCAAAAACCTCACCAGCTTACTCTGCTTTTTATTTTCAGTAAGGTTGTTTTTTCCGTATTTACTCTGCCTTATAGATATGTCCTCTTCGCTTAAACCTGTTTCTTGGTTTGATTTAAGCATTTTTAATGTCTCGACTGTACTTATCTTGTACCAATTAGAGTCACTGAGTTGTATTTCCCCTGTTTGCTGGAGAGGAGGAGGTTCCTCTACTATTAAATTGCTCCTGTGCGAGTGACTTTTAGCTTCCATTTATTATTCTCCTTTCTGACGCATTGAGCGTGCTACTTTTTTTAATATATTTTATTATGTATCGTATCAGATATTTCTTTATTTGTAATAGGCTTTACAGTCTTCTAACATTTTTTAATGTTTTTTAACATAAAAAATTTAATAGAAAATATTATATTTCATACAAAAAAATAAGGCATAGACTAACTTAACAAGCCTATACCTCTTAGAAAATTATTTACAGAAAAAACTTTAAACTCTCTATTTTAATTATAAACTTTATATACCTTTGTAAATTCTAAAACTTTTATCTTTATTAGTTAACTTAAAACAGTGATAATTGTTCACTAGTAAAGCTTATATTTTCATCTTTTTTTATATCAGAATATTCATCTGTTTTTTTATAAAAATATTCAAATATACTTTTATATGATTTTGCTGTTATTCCTTTTATTTTTGAAATATGCCAAAATCGATTTATTGGTTTACTTTCTTCAAGTTTTTCTGCTGCTTTTTTAGTTATCCCAATTTGCTTATAAAAATCTACAGTATTTATTGAATTAATATTATTTACCATAAATTCTTCTACTCCCTCAGGTTCTTTTTTTTCAT